>JAGXAA010000036.1 GCA_018971765.1 Patescibacteria group bacterium | reverse complement strand
TCGGATTGATTATGAATCCGATGAACGGGGAAATCTACAGTATGGCAGTCAATCCGTCGTTCGATCCGAATTATTACGGGAAGGAACCGAATGTGAAAATTTTCATCAATCCGATTGCGGAAAGCCGTTATGAAATGGGCTCAATCATAAAACCTCTTACGATGGCGGCGGGTTTGGATTCGGGCGCCGTAACCGCCGATACGACTTATAATGACAAAGGTTTTCTCACTTTGAACAAGAGCACGATTTCCAACTATGATCATAAAGGCAACGGGATTATAAATATGCAGGAGGTGCTCAATAAATCCGTGAATACCGGCGCCGCATTCGTCGTGAGCAAAATGGGCAAAGAAAATTTCGCGAAATATATGATTGATTTCGGATTGGGAAACGAGACAGGCATTGATTTGCCCAATGAAGTCGTCGGCAATATATCAAACCTGAAAAGCCCCCGCGACATTGAATACGCGACGGCATCATTCGGCCAAGGCATAGCGATGTCTCCCATCGCGACCGCGCGCGCTCTTTCGGCGCTTGCGAACGGCGGAACTCTAGTGTTTCCTCACATCGTTAAAAAAATAAATTACAAAATCGGTTTGTCAAAGAATATTTCTTATGACGATACCGAAAATAAAAGAGTGATAAAGAAAGAAACCTCAGATGAAATCACCAGAATGCTGGTCAAAGTCGTGGACACTGCGCTTCTAAACGGGACGGTTAAAATTCCCAATTACAGCGTTGCCGCGAAAACCGGAACCGCGCAAATTGCAAAACTTGGCGCGAGAGGTTATTATAATGATAGGTATCTGCATTCGTTTTTCGGCTATTTTCCAGCTTATAATCCGCGTTTCTTGATTTTTCTCCTGACTTTGGAGCCGAAAGGCGCGTCGTACGCCTCAAACACTTTGACGGCGCCGTTTATGGATACCGTGAAATTTCTGATAAATTATTATGAAGTTCCGCCGGACAGATGAATAATGTCAATCAGTTGAAAACAGTTAAAAATTTTAAAAATTCAGTTCGCGTGAAAAAAGAAAAAATGAAAGAGTTTATAAAATCAATAGTGGTTTATTCGCTTCAATGGGAAGCCGGAAAAATTTTAAAAAAATATCAGCCCAAAATTATCGCCATAACCGGCAGTGTCGGCAAGACCTCAACCAAAGATGCGATTTTTTCAGTACTTGCCGATTATTTCTCCGTCAGAAAAAGCGAAAAAAGTTTCAACAGTCAGATCGGAGTGCCGCTTACCATTCTCGGATGCCAAAACGGCTGGAACAATCCGCTCGCGTGGCTGAAAAACTTGATCAAAGGACTGATGCTTATTGCCGTGAAGAGCGATTATCCGGATTGGCTGGCGCTTGAAGTGGGCGCGGACGGTCCGGGCGGAATACGGAAATTGGCGAAATGGCTTAAGCCCGATGTTTTGGCGATTACCAGATTCGGCAAAATCCCCGTTCACATAGAATTTTTTGAATCGGTGGACGAGCTTATAGAAGAGGACGGAGCTCTCATCGATTCTTTGAAAAGGGAAGGGTTTTTGGTTTTAAACAGCGACGATGAAGACGTAAGGGCTTTCGCGAATAAATCTTCAAACAAGACGATCACTTACGGGACTGAGGGCGGGGCTGATATTTTCGCTTCAAATTATCGCATCCTTTACGGAATAGACAAGAAAGGGAAATTTCCGACGGGAATTCAATTTAAAGTTGAATTCAACGGCGAGAGCGCGCCTATTGTTCTTATGGGCGTTTTGGGAGCCCATCATATTTACCCGTCTTTGGCCGCTATGGCGGTTGGAATTTCTCAAAATCTGAATATTGCCCAAATGTCCAAAGCTCTTCGTTCGCACAGGTCTCCGCCGGGCAGGATGAAAATAATAAAAGGCATTAAAAATTCAATCATAATTGACGACAGTTATAATTCTTCGCCCGTCGCGCTTGAAGAAGCTCTGAAAACTTTGCAGACTATTGAAAACGCCAAGCGCAAAATCGCGGTGCTCGGAGATATGTTGGAGCTTGGCGAACATTCCGTTTCTGCGCACAAAGAAGCCGGCGCCATCGCTTCGAGATCTTGCCATTTGCTCGCCGTTGTGGGCACTCGCTCTCGCGGCATAGCCGAAGGCGCGCTTCAAAATGGGATGAGAGAGAAAGACGTGCTTCAATTCGAAACCTCGGCGGAAGCCGGCGCGTATCTTGAAAATTTGATTTCAGAAAAAGATGTCATTTTGGTAAAAGGCTCCCAATCAATGAGAATGGAAAAAGTCGTTGAAGAAATTATGGCCAATCCGGAAGAAAAAGAAAAACTTCTGGTGAGGCAGGAAGCGGAATGGAGAGAAAGATAGCAGGGACAGCTATTATCCGGCCCTATCGTCTAACGGCTAGGACGAAGCCTTCTCAAGGCTTAAATCAGAGTTCGATTCTCTGTAGGGTCACAATTCGAAACTTCGGCAGGTGTGAGCGAAAAAATGGCGCGCGCCGAAGGCGTGCTCGGATTTTGGGCTTACTTCCGACCAAGTTTCTGAATGTGATCTAATCATATCCTTTGCGCGAACCTTTTTCGAGAGCTAATCGCACGCTCCGCGTGCGTGGTGGCTTTAGACCAATGTGTACGCTCGAATTAGGTGGTGACTCTAACAATCCGACCAGCGCCTCGCGGACTCGGCGTGTCACGGATATTTTCCTGCTGGAAAATTCCGCGACCCCGACTCGGCTCGTCAGCCTCCGTCCTTGAAATGCTCCGAGCACTCGCATTTCAACGCCCTCGCCCCGTTCCGCCTTTCCATACTTATTTTTTTCGCGGGGGGAATTTTTTTAAAATTGAATGGGCGGAAACGGGGCGAGGACTCAAAACTATATGTCACTTATAGTCTGTAGTCTTATTTTATACGAAAAGCTATATTGTAGTCAATAAGTAACATTGTATGGCAGAGGATATTAAGCAAAAATTAGGTAAACGGATAAAAGAGCTTCGCGTAAAAGAAGAATACTCGCAAGAGAAGCTTGCTTCGCGTTGCGGTCTTCATCGCACCTATATTAGCGATATCGAACGAGGCGAAAGAAATGTCTCCGTCGAAAATATTGAGAAAATTGCAAAAGCATTAAAAATTGAACCTCGTGAGCTGATGTGGTTTTAATATGCGAAATTTATGAGAAAACATCTAATTATTGCGACCTATGATGGTATTGGAACTCATTATTCTGGGGTAGGTACAATAGCTAAAAATATAATAAATGCTCTAAATGAACTTACTGGCGATATTAATTTGAGAGTAAGTATTGCATATGTAAATGTAGATAAAAGCTCAAAAGTTTTTAACAAGGAGTGTTTTCAAGCATCAGTCAATTTAGTAAATAAAACAGAGGGAATTTTAATCCCATTGTGTAATACAACAAAAGGTCAGAGTGAGTGGGATATGTGGCGTAGTTTTAAAGAATGGGATTATACATGTGTATCCTTGGTGACTTCGTTAAATTTAGTTCTTGATCAAAATGAAGAGAATTACATAATTTTAAACGACACACCCTTTCTCTTTTTTGCAAAATACAGAGAGCTGATAAATGACAAAAATTTAAAATGTTTTTATTTTCCGCTGAGTACCGGAAAGAATCATGCGTTTGGTGATACTGAATTGAGAAATAATCGTATAAGAGCAGAACAGTTGTGTTTCGATATTGTTAAAAAAGATGAAAATTCAAAAATCATTGCTCTCGGCAAGACGTTTGCCAAAAGAATGTCGGAAGATTATGGATTAGTATTTGATGATGATGACTTTTTACAAAACGGTCTGTATTTTGACAAATATGCCGATTTTCTCTCTAAAAAGTTTTCAAACCGTGATCTTGAAAAATATGGAATAAAAATAGAAGAGAAAGACAAAATTATATTTGCATGGGGACGATGTTCAATAGCTAAAGGATTTAAAGAATTGGCTTTAGCTTGGTCTAAAATATATAAAGATCTTCCAGATTATCATCTTATTCTTCAAATGCCCAATAATTCTGGTGAAAATAACTATTTTGAAGAGGTTAAAAAAATCTTGAGTGCAACTGAGCGATATGTAGTTATCGATGATTTTAACCCTGAAATATGGAAGACAGTTTTAAGAACAGAAAATACGAATATTGTCTGCATTCCCTCCTTAATGGATCCGTTCCCGCATACCTCAATAGAAGCGAAGCTTTTTGGTAAGGGTATGGATTACGCTACTATCATTAGTGATGTTGATGGTGCTGTGGATGCTTTCGATAAAGATGAAGCAGTCTATGTCGACCCTAGGAACATGGAACTTTTCTCAGAGAAAATTATCTATGCAGCAACACTGGATTCGTCTATTAAGAAAGAGATGGGCGATAAAAATAGTATCTCAATCAATAGGTTTAACTTTCCTGCAATCCTTAAAGATTTTATACGTAAGAATTTATCTACATGATTTTTAGATGGTCTATTTGGGGTGATCATATCTCGAAGAATATAGAACTGTTACGATACAGTATTTTATCGTTTAAAAAACAATTTGGTGATGAGCATCAATACATCATCTATACAGATGATGAGAGTGAAGTATCTGAGCACCTTTTCGGCCTCGATGTCGGTGTTAGGCAATTTCCTAAACAAGGAGAGTCAATATTTTCTGTTTCTTCAAAAGCTACTTGGATGAAATGGTGTCCAGCGCCAAGGATTGATGTAAGTCAGACAGAATTTTATGTTGATTCTGATGTGTTCCTACTTAAATATCCTAAAGAAATTGATTCGTTTTTGTCAGATCAGAATTCAGGATTCGCAATTATGGATGAATATTATGGTCAATCTTGGCAACATGGGGCGATGGCAAGGAAGGCCACAAACAAGACACCATTTGTAAATGCGGGATTATTTATTCAGAAAGCTGGATTTGATATCACACAATCTCTTATCAAAGAATACGAATGGTGGAAAGAAAACGTTAAACCTGAAGATCAGACACATCATGATGAGCAGGGTGCTTTAGCTATTGCTCTTACTAAGTCATTACAAGATGGTCAGTTATTTGTCTTACCAAAAGATAAATATATGCTTATTGGTCCGAATGAAAATAAGGATATAAATAATCTTGATGATATTGTCTTATTTCACGCGGTCTATCCGGATCATCCAGCTTTTTATAAATTCAAAAACTATCTCGATAATTTACTTAAGTAGCAAGTTCTAAAATTTGACCATAACTGCTATAATTGGTCTATGGAACGCAATAAAATTGCAATCCTCATGTCCGTAAGGAATGAGGAATCATACATAGGTTTAAACATTTCTTATCATCTAGATCTTGCTTTTGATTATATATTTATCGCTGATAATTGTTCGACTGATGGTACTAAAAAGATACTGGAATCGTATAATAATGATCCAAGAGTCATTGTTATCGAAGAAAAGGATCCTGTTTTCGATCATGCAAGAATAGCTAACCGACTTTTAAAGTATGCTAAAGAAAATTATAAAATAGATTGGTTCATTTTTCTTGATACAGATGAGTTTCTTTCTATTAAAGAGAAAGATGTTCATGATTTTGTTGCTCGATTAGAAGATAATAATATACCGTATGCAACAATAGGTTGGGCCAATGCTTTATTTGATTATACCTTTAAGGACTACACATGCTCACCAACACACCCTATTGATACCACAAAGTATTTTTATCCTTGGCCCGAAAGAGATTGGCAAAAATATGGTCATTTCAGAAAAGCGATCGTCAAAAATCATGACAATATGGAAGTGGTTGTCGGTGGACACTATATTCGTACTGAAAATAATCCTGATTTCTTTGGAGAATATCATTGGAATCCATTTATTATTCCCGCAAGTGAAGCGAAGTTATTACACTTCGAGTTTCGGGGAAAAGCCAGTGATATATATGATAAATGGAAAAAGCTTGCTGAGTTTGAAAATGATTCAACATCAAGCAAAAATGCTCCTTGGATGGAAAGGATTAAAACTATTAAGGGATATGTTACGGAATTTAAAGATAATATCGATGAAATAAAAAAGAGGTGGTTCTCAGAACATAGGACTTTTTGGGGAACGATTATTAGTGACGATAAAATTGTCTATGATATGACACTGGTTAATTGGTACGGAAAATATTTAAGAAGAAGGATAGAGAAAGGAGAAATTAAATCAATTTGTTTGGTAAGAACTGGACACTTGGGAGATGTTGTTATGACTGAGCCCGTTGCAAGATTTCTCTCAAAATATGTTAATAATGTTTCCTTGGCAACCGAAATAAAGGAAGCCGGTAAATTATTTGATGTATACAACAAAATATATCCGTTTAATGATTTAGTTGATGGAAAAATTCATGCCGACGCTATCGTGAGACTTGTTCATGAGAGGAGTGACAACAAAAAGACATATATACAGGGATACATGGAATCAGTCGGTTTTTCTGATATTAAAATGGATGAAATTCCAATACTCTCTGAATTGTGGTCAAATATCATCGAAGGGGAGTATGCCCTCATTGCGCCTTGTACGAGCTGGTGGGAAGAAAAAAAGAGAAATTGGGGTCATGATAAATTTGCCAAGCTAAAGGACTTGATTGAAAAAGAATTAGGCATAAAATGCGTAGTTTTAGAAAAAGATTACTCCTTATCAGATATGATCTCCCTCATTAAACACTGTAGTTTTATTGTGGGGAATGACTCTGGTCCAATAGTTATTGCACAAAGCTTTAATAGAAAATCTTTTATAATCTTCGGGGCAACTCATCCAAAATATTTACATTTATCAAAAAATGTGGTATCCATTTATGCTAAAGATCGACACAAGCTTTGTTCTCATAATAGCAGAGAAGAAGAGATAAGATGTTGTGAGGAGTTTTGTATGGATAGGATTAGGGTTTCTGATGTTTTCAACACAGTCAAAATAAACATATGAACGGTCCAGAGATAAAAATAAAATTATCGTATGTAACAGGCTTAAAGCCTGTAGTTTTGGGTGAGTTGAAAGAACTTAATCTTGAAACAATTGGCGAAGACATAGATTCAATATTTGTAGAATTTTCAGAAGACAACATTCGAGAAGTAAAAAAACTAAGAAGTATTGCACGCGCATATCTGATTACACAAAGCGATATTTATCACCCAATGTATATTTCAAACCATAAGTCTATCTTAGGGAACCTTATTGATATTGTTGTTAAATACGATAGTTTCAAAACATTTAAAATTAGTTGCGCAGGACCTGATTCATCTGAAGTAAGAGGTATCGCAAAATACATTCAGGATACCTATAGAATGAAAGAAGGTGATGAGGCAGACTTGAAAATACACATTATCAAACCAGAAGATATTTGGGAGATTGGTATTCAAATAACGCCACGCCCGCTTTCCGTAAGAGATTATAAAGTTGCTAACATGAGCGGGGCAATGGATCCGACCGTGGCGTACGCTGTTAATTCTTTTTGTAATCTCGACTCAGCTCATTCGTATCTGAATGTTTTTTCAGGCAGTGCGACATTACTGATTGAAGCTGCGCAATGTTATCCGAATTTAGAGAAGTTGATAGGGTTTGATAATAACAAGAAACACTTGTCTTTATCTATTAAGAATATTAAAAAAGCAGGACTCATAAAGAGGGTGCAGGTTAAAGAAGCGGATATTTTTGATAAGCCAGACCTCGGTATATTTGATGCGATTGTGTCAGATCTACCTTTTGGCATGTTAATCTCAAAGAATGAAGACTTGGAGAAACTATACACGACTTTTATTCAATATAGCGAAAATGCATTAAATAATAGTGGGAGGTTAGTTATCTATACCAGTGAGTACGAGCTTATTGAACCGATTTTGCATAAATCACAATTTAAGATTGTTCAATCACTACATCTGAAGTTTATAACCAATGTCGATGCGTATTTAAGACCGAAGATTATTGTATGTGAGTTTAAATAATATATGGAAGAAGTTGACCTAAATAAATTTTTGGGAAAATACAGAGATACCAAGGTCGATTTCTATCGTTTTCCTGGTAATTATGGAGACTCGCTTATTTGGCACGGGACAAAAATATTATTAAATGAATTAAATATTAGGGAGAATTATGTCGAAATTAATTCATCTAAAATTAACAATGTTTTGTTTATAGATGGTGGCGGTAATTTTGTTGATTACTACTCAAATGTGAGGGATTTCTTGAATAAAAAACATGATTTGTATAAAGAAATAGTTATCCTTCCCCATACTATTTTTGGAGATAAGCAGATTAATAC
Source organism: Patescibacteria group bacterium (assembly GCA_018971765.1). Taxonomy (GTDB): domain Bacteria; phylum Patescibacteriota; class Minisyncoccia; order Phycocordibacterales; family GWA1-40-21; genus GWA1-40-21. Next base: position 1,288 of record JAGXAA010000036.1, on the reverse strand, counting down.
GTTAAATAATTTATCTGGCGATATTACGGTTTTTTGTCGGGAGAGGGTCACTTTCGATTTTGTTAAGCAAAATTTCTTGAAAGGAAATGTTTATCTATGGCATGATTGCGCATTTTATAATGACTTCCCAAAGTCTCAAGATGGAAAAGGGGTACTAAATGCTTTTCGTAAAGACAAAGAATCGATATTGGATCGTATTCCGAATACTAATAATGATCTTTCTTATAATGGTTACGCGACCAAGCCCTTGGAAGAGATTATTAATTCTTTGAATCAGTATGAAGAGATAAATACTGACAGGTTGCATGTAGCGATATGTGCTGCCTTGCTTGGTAAGAAGGTCAATTTATTTCCAAATTCATATTATAAAAACAAAGCCGTATTTGATTATTCTTTGAGAAATTTTCCAAACATTTCTTTTAGGAGATCAGTTGATAAATAAATCAAATTTATGACAATTACATTTTCTAAAATCTCATCAATATTTTTTGACTTTATTAAAAATCCTAAAATGAATAGTACGTATGATGATGAAATCCAGAAGCTGACTTATCTCATTATTAAAACCAATAAAACTCTTTGGGATTTAGAAGATTCGGCGAGATTATCTGAGCTGGGAGACAAGCATGTTGCAGAAGTAAAAAAGAATATTGATATTCATAACCAACAGAGAAATGATTTAATCAGAGAAATTGATACGGTGTTATATAGTCTCCTAGATGTTTCTAAAGGATCAGAGAGCTCTTTTTATAGTGAGAGTCCTGGGATGCTAATAGATAGATTATCCATAATTTTCATTAAATCATCAGTTGTCCAGAAAATGATCTCTGTAATTGAAGAAGATGATTTGAGGTTAGAATATCTAGAAAAGGAGAAAATACTTTTAGGTCAAATTGAAAGTATTAGCAATTTTCTTGATTTTTATATAGAACGATTATTAAAGAAGGATGTATTTTTTGAAATCCAACAACCTGTAAAGATTTATAATGATGCAAGGGTGAGAAAATATATTAAACATTTTGATAACTAGGTTTCAGTGAGCCCCGCCCGCGATCCCTTTTGCCCTTCGCGGGCGGTTTTTTGTGCGCGTACGGGGTGGGAGGGGACCAGTTATGTCCCCGTCAAATCATCATCTGTGGATAATAGACCTGTTGCCATATAGTCTCAAACGAGACGAGATTCTCCCAAAAGGGGAGGAATTACGATGAATATCTCAGATGGTAGTTCCAAAGACCCGAGCAAACTTCCATAACCATATCGTCAAACAATCCGATCTTGTTTCTTAACG
>JAGXAA010000035.1 GCA_018971765.1 Patescibacteria group bacterium | reverse complement strand
ATCATTTCCAAAATGAAAATGAGCTGACGCAAAGTCATATACTTACTCACGCCATTCTTAAATTTGTATATCTGGATATTTTGGAAAATAAAGAAATGCTTGAAAAAAACATTGGACGCTCTTCAGAATCATCTTTTCTGGAATATAAACGAGCGTGGGATATTGTGGAGGAGAGAGGTTATAAAGAACTGATAACTGAATTCAAAAAATATTATAACAAACTAAAATAAAAAAATCGCAACTTACCTAGTAGTATAAGTTGCGATTTCGATACCAGAAGGCATCTAAGGATAGGATTCTTCGTCGTACTTATCTGAATCTGGCGGGTCATTATCTTCTCCGCCATCATCCCCACCGCTATCATCATCCGGTCCTTTAACCAAAATCTCTTCCAATTCTTCAAATTCGGCGACCATCGGCATCACCCCCCTTTCAAAGGTCTAAAAAAGACTGAAATAAAAATAGGAGTACTTTTCTGCTTTTAGGTTATCACCTCGAATTTCACCGTCAATCTTGCATATTTCAGTAAATGTGTCCTATTTTCCCCGCTCAAAAAACAACAAATCATCATCAATCGCTTAGAGACTGTCGCCGTATCGCGAATCATTCTTAAACTCCCGCAACTTCCGCAAAATCCCGTCTATCTCAATTCTTCTTTTTTTCATATTCAAAAAACTATGTGATTTATTTACAGTAAATAGTATACCAGATTATTTGAGAAATTGGGGTTGATGTATTTTTAAGAAAGACATAGTATTAATTCTTAGATTTTAGATATTCTAAACTTGATTTTATGAACCTTTCGGCTTTTTTCTCTTTCATCCAAATTTCCTTGATTCTTTCTAATCTATCTTTCAAATCAGGGTAAAATAAAAGTTCTTCCGCGCCGATGGATTTTTGAATCGATGGGAAGTTAAGAAAAATCACATTAAAAATCTCCGACAATTCCCAAAGATAATTATCGTTTTTGATTCCTAGATTATCGCAAAAATCATAAAAAGCGAAGTGTGTTATCTCGTGGGCAATAACCTCTTTGCGCATATTATGCGAATGTTTGTAATAGACTTGAAAAGATTTATTTTCCAAATAACGGGGATTGCAATTAAAAATTGATAGGTGGCATTTATAGTTTTCTTTACTGTAATCTTTCTCGAAATATTTTCGCAATTCAAAAAACAGCGAGTCTTTTATCTCATTGAAACATAATTCGGTATCTTTAAGAACACTCTCCAATTCATCACTGTTTGTCATATAAAAATTATCTATATATTCAATGTAGTTTTCTTTGGTGATGTTTGGGTGATCATCGCGTATTTTTTTGCCAAAATCCGCGCCTCCGATAATAGCGTCAAAAAACGCCATATACACCTCCTTATCCAATTGTTTATTTAATTCTATTTTCATAAGTGTCGAAAAATAAAGAATATCAAACTTTAAATACAAGATTACGGTTCTTTTGAGGTTTATGCTCTTTTACATACCTGCGATAAGCTTCTTTAAAATGTTTTGTCCAATTGTCGGGATGATTTTCGGGAATGTAGTCTTTGCCCCATTTTTTCTTCTCTCTGGCGATTCTTTTTTTGTCCGCTTTGGCAAAATCAACATCAAGATAGACCGAATTGTCTAACATTTTGCTTATTTTATGTTTTGGGTGGAACAAGAAAATGCCGTCAATAACTAAAACTTTTCTTGATAAATCAAACCGTCTTTCCGGTCCAAAATCGTTTTTATCATAATCATAGGTTTTAAATTTTATCACTCCTTTCTTTTTACTTTTAAATTCTTTGATCAGCCCTTCCAAATCATCGTAGCGATACCAATTGCATTCAAATACTTCTGATTTATCTTTAGCTTCATCAATCATCTTTTTCCTATCTTTCCAATGATGGATAAAATCGTCCAAGTGGACAGACTGCGCGTCAGGATTTTGTTTTGCGATGAAATCAGCTACGGTTGTCTTGCCCGATCCGGCATAGCCGTCTATAGCCACGACTAACTTAGCATGGTCTTTTTGCCATACTTTTATTTGTTCGTTTATTTTCTTGGCTATACGTTCTGATTTGATCATATTTTAAATAAAAGGACTCAACAAGTTTTTATTCTTGTCGAGTCCCTGTATTTATAAAAGTTTAAGCAACTTTCGCGCTTTTTTCTCTCCTGATTCAACATAGGCTTTGTAATCAGGAATTCTTGTTAGGATTCCGTCAGACAAAACATAAGTTGTTTTCAGAGAAGTTTTTTCAATAAAATACCTGTCATGCGAGACAAGCAAAACTGTGCCTCGATAGGTCTTAAGCGTTTCTTCGAGAGCATCCAGCGCTTCAAGATCTAGATGATTTGTTGGCTCATCCAAGACGAGCATATTGACCGACTGAGCAGAAAACAGAGCCAGAAGAAGGCGCGCACGTCCGCCCGGACTTAATGTGCTGATAGGCAACCCTGCCTGTCTTTCATCAAATCCAAACTTTGATAATTTGGCGTATGAATCATGGTGACTGAAACTTGCCCTCTCTGCAATAAACTCAAGCAATGTGCGTTCGCGAGGAAGAGTTTCGTGTTCTTGCATCATATTACCAATCTTGATACCGGAACCGATCTCGACTTTCCCGCTCAATGGCGGCATCTGGCCCGTTGCGGTCTTCAGCAGTGTCGACTTTCCTGCGCCATTTAGGCCCATTATGCCGACTCTGTCACCATACCGCGCTTCCAAAGAAAGCGGGCCTATACTGAATGTTCCCGGATATCCGGTCACAACATCGGTGAGACGAACGTCAAGTGTGCCGGAACCAGCTTCGGCCTCAAGAGATATCTCAAAAGATTTTCTTTCTACTGGCTTTTCAACTTTGTCCATCTGTTCTATCCGCTTTTCAATTGCCTTTGCCGCTTTTGAAGATTTTCCGGCACGATCACGCTTGAAACCCCTCAGAAACTTGTCGCTGTCGCTTCCGGTCCAATGCGACCCTTTAGCAGCATCCGCCTTTTTTGCGCGCGCTCGTTCGCTCAGCCGTTCAATTTCTTCCCGTTGAAGTCTGTACTCCTCTTTTTGTCCAGCCATTCGTTTCGCCGTCATTTCCAGATAGTCGCTGTATGTGCCTCCCGTAACAGTAAGCGTATGCGTATGCCAATCAAGTTCGAAAATTTTTCTCACGACTCTGTCAAGAAACCTGCGGTCGTGCGAGACAATAATGCATGATGCTTCGGATTTTTGAAGAAAATCTTCAAGCCAAATTAGGGCGGGAAGGTCGAGATTATTTGTAGGCTCGTCAAGCAAAAGCAGGTCAACGCCCTTGAGTAAAATGCCCGCAAGCACTGCTTTGCTTTTTTGGCCGCTGCTCAGATTAGACACATGGCGGTCAAGTGGGACATCTTCAAACCCAAATCCTGAAAGCATCACTTCCGCCTTGTGGACAAAAGAGTAACCACCCAGATGTTCATACCTGCTCTGAACTTCGCCGTAACGCTTAGCTTTTTCAGGATCGCTCAGATCAACCGACAGTATATCCATTTCCTTCTCGAGCGCATCAATACCGGATACTTGTCTAAGATAATCCATAATAGACTCGTTTCCTAAAAAGCTTGTATCCTGAGGAAGGTAACCAATACAAACATCTCTGGCAATTACAATCTTCCCCACATCAGGTTCTTCAAGACCGGCTAGGATTTTAAGCAGGGTTGTTTTCCCTGTTCCGTTGCGACCGACCAACGCCACCTTCTGTCCTCGTCCGAGGGAGAAGGAGACATCAGAAAGCACGGGCAGTGAACCATAACTTTTCTGAATTTTTTGTGCTTTTATCACGCTCATTCTCCTTTCATTACGAGTATATTATAACACTGTTAAAGTACTTTGTACCTAAACAAATTGCCATAAATCAAAAAAAATAGCAAGATATATTATTAAAAAATCCCTATCAGAGAACGACATTCTCTGATAGGGATTACTCACAGCAATTCATCGTAGTAAGATTTCAGAACGGCGGAAGCGCATCCGCAGGATAGTTCTGGAACAGATTTGCTGATAAAGGCCAGCAGAAGAGATTTTATCTTCTGAATATTACCCTTGAAAATCTCGAGGACGGCATCCATATGTCTAGGGTCAATAACCAAACTCTCCTGAAGTCCGACATCATAATCTGTTACCGCAGTTATTGCCGAGTAGCAGAGTCCGAGTTCTCGTGCGAGGCAACATTCAGGGTATTGCGTCATATTCACGATATCCCAACCGTTTGCCGAAAGCCATCTACTCTCAGCTACGGTTGAAAATCGAGGACCCTGTATAACGGCAACTGTCGCTTGCGAAATGACTGGAAGTGATATCTCGCCTGCAATCCCGATGATTTTCTCGCGGAGATGTCTGCAATACGGCTCTCCCATAGGCAGATGAATAAACGAACCTCCGTCAGCTTCGGAAAAATCGTCGCGTCCCCATGTAAGGTTGACGAATTGGTCAGGCAGAACGATACTACCGGGAACAACTTCTTTTTTAAGACTCCCGACAATGCATGTTCCTATAACATATTCGACTCCCAAATTTTTGAGAGCTGCGAGATTTGCCTTGTATGGCACCTTGTGAGGCGCAATGGTATGTCTTGAGCCGTGTCTTGGAATAAAAGCCATAAGCTCATTTCCCAATTCACAGATTGAAATAGTGTCAGATGGGAGACCGTACTTTGTTTCAGGCCTTGTCTCAGAAACTACCTTAAACTCCCGGAATGAACACATTCCCGAGCCGCCGATAATTCCAAGTTTAGGTTTCCTGATTTTGAAACCGGTCGTATCGAGACCAGATGAGCTCATTTAGCACCTCCTCAGAAAAGATTTGGCTTGCGTCATCATTGGCAAGCGGATTACCTTTAAGCTCAATCGAGCTCCATGCGCATCCACCGCCACTGACAGCTTTCGCTTCTCCGGAATGGTAGAGAGGAAGCCTCTTTCTCCATTCTTTCACAATCGACTGATTCCAAATCCTGAAATCACTGCTCGTGTTTCTAATGTGTCCAAGCCATGATTTATAAAACGGACAATTTGACACCTGTCCGTCAGATTGAATTACCAACTGGTTTCCGTAACAAGTGCAATCAACCGGATAAAAATCCTTCCGATCGAATGCTGTCTGTTTCTTCTCCATCTGATATTCAAAACCAGATCGACTCTGTTTCCTTGCATTTTCGATGACTCCGCGGGACGCTTTTCTGTAATAGTCCTCCACCCCATCCAAACCGACCAAATTTAAAAACATGCGTCCTTTCAAAAAGTTGAAGCCGAATTTCTCGACTCCGAGCTCGCTGAAAAATGACGAGTACTCCGATATTTGATCAATGTTGAAGGGTGTGATACTTGTCGAGACAAATGTTCTGATTCCGTTCCGCACAAGTTTCCTGATTGACGCGACCGTCCGATCGAAAGTTCCATTTCCGTCATTATCAACCCTCAAATAATCATTCACCTTCTTTGGACCGTCCAAGCCGACAGTAACCATCATTTTATACTCTTTGCACATTGCAATAGTTTCATCGTCTACCAAAATGCCATTAGTCGCAATCATGAAGTTGACGCCAGATGGAAAAACTCCTGTTTCTTTTTTCATTTGGAGATATGCGAGCGACGCTTTGACCGTCTTCTTATTCAGAAGAGGTTCACCGCCGTAGAAAATGACAAAATACTGCAGGTTGGAATCGTAGGCATCCTTAAGGTGCTCTTGCCATAGTTCTATGCCAGCAAGAGAATCCTCAACAGATAACAACGAGTCTCCGTATTTTTTGGCAGTCTCCGGAACAGGACAATACCCGCATCCGAAGTTACATCCTTGCGCAGTCATGAGATAGAGAATTGTCGACTGGTTGAGTTTATGCTCAAGACAAGAAGCAACTCTCTCAAACTCATGACGGTCATCGTCCAAGGATTCAACAATTAGCTTTCGTTGTTTGAGATCATTAATGAGCATTTCAGCGCCATCAGTGATCTCACTAACCAATTTTTTCCATTGTTCCGAAGAACAATAGACGGGATCGGGATGAAGTTCGTGGAATACTGCCACCACACCATCTCTTTCTCTAACTCTTAAATACTGTGACCGCACAATAACACCTCCTTGCTCATAAGTTTGGTTCAAATAATAAAATAGTCCCTAATCACTTTGTGTGGCTAGGGACTATTGAGTTTCGGCATCGTGCACGAGACCGAAATCTGATCAGCTTTGATCCGTCTTAGAAGCAAACATCATCTTCATATCTTGCCACTGCTTCTGCGTGAGTTGAACCTGTCCGCCGAAATCGTCCTTTAAAACGACCTTTTGCGGGTCCGTAAAGTCTACGGTTGGACAGCAGCCCTGCACACCGCACAGCTTAACAATACCCTTTTCAGGCATACGCTGGAACATGTCTTTCACCTCCTTTCGTATGTAAAAGATCAGTATTTAGAAACGCCCGCCAAAACACTTGGCAAGAGTAATTTCCGAATCTGCCACTATATTGGTGTTTAATCAGAAATTTGTCAAATGTTTTAAAAATCAATAATTATTAAGACAAAGATTTTATCGCCTCCGCGAATTTTATGTTTTCGTGAATCGCGTAAAGCCGATCACTGTATCGCGGATCATTCTTAAACTCCCGCAACTTTTGCAAAATACTATCTATCTCCATTCTTCTTTTTTTCATAATCAAAAACCGCATGCTTTATTGATATGCGATAGTACAGCAGATTATTTGAAGAAGTGTCTTACTTGATTCCACCATCAAACAAAATATTCGGCTTCATTCGGAGGGAGCGGGCAGAGGGGGCATCGGCGTAGCCGATGCGGAAAAGCATAGGGATGGTCTTCCCTTCAACCCCGAAGGTCTGCGCGATGTCAGCATAAGCGGACTTTATAATTTCCAAATGATTTTCACTGAAAACATCGATATCGCCGCCGTTAATTCTCTCCATAAAATAAATCACGCCGGTGCAAGGATGGATGCTTAATCCAAATTCAGTCGCCTTAAGCCACACTTTCTCAGCCACCCTACCGGCATTCACAAAATTTTCGCGAGAATTCCCTCTCGCAACCACAACCGCCAAAGCTCCCGAGTTTGCGTATTTTTCAGAATTTTCTTTCGCAATCATTCTTGAAACTTTTCCAATCTTATTTAAAATTTTCAAGATAAGCCAATTTTTAAAAAGCTTCACGCCTTTGAGCTGATGAGGCAAGAATTCAAGAGTCTTTATGTAAAATCCTCCCGCCTTTCCCTGATCTTCTTCGTTCCATATGATATGTTCATAGAAAAAATCATGAAGTCTTTTATTTTCAAAAATCACTTGTTCATTCACGGCAAGCGCCTTGCCGAGAACATTGAGTGATTCTTCGTCGTCAATGATTTTCAATTCTCCGAGACCAGATTCTCTCGCTGTCTCAATTAACTGCTTTTTTTGGTCGGCAGATAATTTCCTGTGGGCGTGCTCCTTCCTGTTTGTGCACCTCTTCGCTACATACTGATATGAAGGTAATTCTCTAGGGTTAGTCGGATCAAGCGTCAATGTGGCGACAAGATTCGGCTCTTCTTTTATCGGGAACAATTTCACGCTTACCTTGTATCCGTATTTGAGCGCGACAATGACAATATTTTCAATAAGGGCGCCGTGCGCGACATAAGAGCCTTTTTGTTCGAAATTATAGAGGGATACATCCGCCTCCGGTATATTGAAAATATTAATATTGCTTCCGTCCATCGCGAACTTCCAAGGCTGGCAATTCTCGCCCGACGGCGCGTAAACGGATTCCTCCAATATTTTTCCGACTGTCTCTTTCATAATATTTACAAATTAAATATCTTTTTAAAATTGTCGGCGATTTTGCGGCGCTTTTCAATCTCTTCCGGTGAATTATAATTCGGAGCGAGTTTCTCGTCCAAAGATATTAGAGCGCGGTTGTTTTCAATCGGCTGGCCATTCAGAATTTTGCGGACGCAATACGCCACCGCCGAGCCGTTTATTAGGGCGGCGCCTCCGAGCTGAGGCCACGAGACAATAGTCTTGCCCATTTCAAGGAGGGACTGCTGCATTCTCTCAGTCACATTCTCCGGACCGACATGTTTGGTTATCATTCTACCGATTCCAAATTTATCCAGCTTAGAAAGCATTTCATAAGACACTTCGCCCATTCTTCCTTGGAAAAACGGGGTGTTGGGATCAAAGTCGTATCTTTCAATATCAACCACGGCATTGTCGCCGTTGTCCGCCGCCATCACCACCGCGATTTTATGCTTCTTCGCCTGCTCGCGGATAAGATATTTCACTGCCAAGTTATCCAACTCGTCTATCACGATATCCAGACCTTCAAAAAACTTGCCGATATTTTCTTTGGTCAATCCTTCCGGAAACAATTCCACTTCGGCGTAAGGATTGATTTCATAAATCTGTCGGGCGGTCATCTCCACTTTTAAGATGCCCAAGTTGTCCACGCCGGTTCTTATCCTATTGGTATTGGAAAGCGCTAATCTGTCCAAGTCTGCCAGTTTTATCTTCTTCGCTCCGCCTTGAAGGACAATCGCCAAGGCGACGCTGTTGCCGACGCTAAGTCCGCCGATGCCGACAGCCGCTTTGTAAAATTTTTCCTGCTCTTCTTTATTTATCAAATTTTTATTTCTGGCGGTCCTTACCATCTGAAAATCGTCCTCTTCCAAAACATGCACCAGCTTCGAAAGCCAAGGGAAATAAACCCAGCGCCCGCTCTGCCAAATCGGACAATCATCTTCCAGAGCGGAATAGTAATCTTCAAACTTGTTCTTGAAATCCGGAGTGTAGACTATACTCGGATTTTTCACCGCAAACAACTCATTTTGCTGTTCTCTATAGTCATCACTGACTTGCTGAATCTTTCCATATATCAGCAATTCATTGGCGGATTTCTGGTCAGTCTCTTTTTTAAAATCAAAAATAATCGGTTTGGAATCAAAAACCGCCGATAATTTTTCGCCTAAATGCTTTTTTAAATCTTGAGAAATATTTTTCATATGATTATTTTTAAATATCTGTTCTAAATTTTTAATGCGACCGCCTTTTAATTTGGCTCGGGGCTTCTTTATTCACCCATTTATGTTTTGCTCCGCCTTTAAAATACAGAGGATGCTCATAGAGCCAAAGAATTATTTTAGGCGACACTTTTTCGCCCATCATATGCGCGTTATTCCTGTGTTCAGCGCTGTTTCTAAGCAATGATTCATTGATTGATTTTTTAATTTCTTTTTCTAAAACTTTCCCGGCCTTGACGCCGTTCTTCAATTCAACATTTATTTCCAAATATTCGTCCTGTTTTTTATCATGCTTGGTGAACATTGTGAATTTTCCCGTAACGCTATTGGCGAGCTTTGGATTTTCAAGTCCATCTTTCACATATTCTGGAAAAATAATCGCCCCATAAAGCTTGGTTGACATATCGGATCTCTCATACAAATACACTGAAGGCAATTCAAAAATCATATTTTGAAATCCAGCCCTCCTTGCCTCTTTTCTTATGTCTAGACCGTATGCCTTAAAAATAGAATCGGCTTCGGCGAAATTAATCACTCCGCCGTTGTCCCCTATCTCGTACCTTACAAAAGGTATCGTATTGTTTCCGGTGCAGTAGATGTTTTTGTCCACTGATTCAAAATTGATAAATTCCGGATTGAATTGAGCAAATGTCGGCAAACGATT
>JAGXAA010000034.1 GCA_018971765.1 Patescibacteria group bacterium | reverse complement strand
CGGAAGGATCAATATTCTCAGTAATGGCGGCTTATCTTTATCCTGAAAGATTTCGAAATTTAGTGCTTGTTGATCCCGCTGGGATGATTGGGAAAGATAACTTGCCCCGATTAGCGAGCGGTTTCTCAATTGATCTAATAAAACAAATTATCAGCGAAATGACTAAAGAGAAACCGACAAAAGACCAGACAACCGGCGGAGGTCCTCTCGATGCTTTGAAGGCCGCCAATGTTCTTATTAAAAGTCCTCTTCAAGCGATTCGTTCGGTCTTCGCGATAGCCAATTCCGATATAAGAAATATGCTTAAGTCTATCAAGGAGAAAGGTATTGGCATTTCAGTGATTCATCCTGTGGATGACAGAGCTTTTCCTATGGAAAAAATGCAAGAAGCTTTGGGTGTCGAACATTTGGACGGATTTTATTCGGTGAAAGGTTCTCACAATTCATATTTTCTTGATCCAAAACCATATACATTGCTTATAGACAATGCTCTAGACGATTTGGAGAAAAAATCGAAAGAAAGACTAATATAAAAATATTATAAATCAATTATATGCAACAATCCGATTTATTTTTCTCCATCATTATTCCTGTTCATAACGAAGAGCGGTATATTAAAGCAAATCTTCTAAGTATTATTTCGCTTGACTATCCGGTCGACAAATACGAAACAATTATAGTTGAAAATGCTTCCAATGACAGGACTTATGAGATGGCGAAGAGTTTTGAGAAAGGTAATATCATAGTCATAGATTCCGCAAAGAAAGGGGTCTCTATAGCAAAAAATACAGGTATAGAAAAGATGAATAAAAACAGCGACTGGACTATATTTCTTGATTGCGACACGGTTCTTGAGAAAAATTTTTTGAAAAGATTGAATGAATTTATGATAGAAAACAAGCATCGCAATTACGCGGTCGGGACAACAGAAGTCCAGCCTTTACCGAGATCATTCAAAGCGAATCTTTGGTTCGCATTTTATAATTTCGGACATCGGCTGACTAAGACTTCCTACGCCATACAAATCATCAAAACTTCTCTTTTGCAACACATCAGTTTTGATGAAAATTTATCTATGGGGGAAGATTTGAAACTTATCCGCGACGCTCGGCGTTATGGCAGATTCTTTTATTTTCCCACGAAAGATATTTCCACTTCCACTCGCCGATTTGAACATTACGGCTGGTTCAACCTATTTTTCATCTGGATGTTTGTCGCTATGCTTCCTCGCAAACTTCAACGCCGTTTTGTTTATAAAGTCATCCGTTGAAAATCATTTGAGTTAGTCAGTGATGAATTTGTTTGATAAGATAAAAAGATGAAAATCAGTTTGGTGATTATAGCCTATAATGAAGAAAAATATATCGGCCAATGCCTTAAGAGTGTGAAAGAAAATGGCGCTGGGCTTTTTGAAATTATTGTGGTTAACAACGCGAGCACTGACGGAACAGAGTCAATGGCGCGCGGTTTTCCGGAAATAAAAGTTGTCACCGAGTCCGTCAAAGGCATCACAAAAGCCCGTCAGCGCGGACTTCTTGAAGCTAAAGGAGACCTTATCGCCTTCATTGACGCGGATACCAAAATGCCCAAGGGCTGGGTCGACAAAGTCCAGTATTTTTTCAAAAAATATCCGAAAATCGTTTGCTTGAGCGGACCCTATATTTATTATGACTTTTCTTTTTTTGCTCAGAAAATGACCTGGCTGTATAATTTGGCTCTAATTTGGCCGGCGTATTTTTTGGTCGGTTATATGGTGGTTGGCGGAAACTTCGTAGCTAGAAAAAAGGCTTTGGAAGATATTGGAGGATTTGATCTTGGAATAAATTTCTACGGCGAAGATGCGGATATTGCCCGCCGTCTGAATAAGGTGGGCAAGGTTAAATTCATACAGAGGTTCTGTATGCATACCTCCGCCAGACGGCTTAGGGGGGAAGGCGCTTTCATTATGGCAATGAGATACACGATCAATTTTCTCTCGGTGGTTATTACCAAAAAACCCGCCACAAAAGAATACAAAGACATCCGATAAAATTTCAAAATGAATAAAATCAAGCAAAAATATATAACGCATTTCTCCAATAAGGATTATCTTCTTTCTTTCCTGTATTCCGGACTTATGATTGCAGGTTCCGTTGTCATCACTTTTTACGCCAATTTATACGCGACGGAAAAAGCAAGCAATTCGGTGACGGATATAGTGCTGGATAATACCAAGGCCTATGATGTGGATTGGCTGTTTGTCTATGGACCGATTTTGTTATGGTCGTTTGTCTTTTTTATTTTATTTAACAATCCCAATCGAATACCTTTCACGCTGAAGAGCGTTGGACTATTTGCCATTATTCGTTCCATCTTTACGATTTTGACGCACATCGCTCCTTTTCCAATTCGCACCGATGTGTCTCTTTCCGGACTTATGGGATATTTTACTACCGGAAAAGATTTGTTTTTTTCCGGACATACCGGTCTCCCGTTTCTTTTGGCTTTGATTTTTTGGGACAGAAAATACTTGAGATATATTTTTATCACCGCTTCCTTGATGTTTGCGGCAGTCGTTCTCTTGGGACACCTTCATTATTCCATTGACGTATTATCGGCATTTTTCATCACTTACACTATTTACCAGATGGCGGAAAGATTTTTCGATAAAGACAAACACAGCCATCTTTTGCAGAATCAATCTCAAAAACAATGAATTACAAAACGACAATAGGACTGGAAATACACGCGGAATTGAAAACCGAAACGAAAATGTTTTGCTATTCAAAGAACGACACCGAGGAAAAATCGCCGAATGTGAATATTTGCCCGATATGTATGGGACATCCGGGGACATTGCCTACGATAAACAAAGAAGCGGTCAAAAAAGTCTTGAAGGTTGGAGCGGCGCTCGGGGGAGACCTCGCTGATTTCAGTGAATTTGATCGGAAAAATTATTTTTACCCGGATATTCCTAAAGGCTATCAAATAAGCCAGTATAAATATCCTTTGGTGAAAAACGGCTCATTGAATGGAGTGAAGATAACGAGGGTTCATCTAGAGGAAGATACCGCTAAGTCTTCCCACGATACCGACGATTACAGTCTAGTGGATTTCAACAGGGCGGGAATTCCCCTGATGGAATTAGTGACGGAACCGGTGATTCACAGCGGTTCCGAAGCTGCCGAGTTTTCCAAAGAGCTGCAACTTTTGCTCCGCTATCTCGGCGCGAGCGATGCGAATATGGAGAAGGGCGAGATGCGAGTGGAAGCCAATGTTTCGGTAAGCGAAAGCGATACTTTCGGCGTGAAGGTGGAAGTGAAAAATTTGAATTCATTCAGAGCGGTTGAACGGGCGATAGCTTACGAGACGGAAAGGCAGATTGCCGCGCTTGAAAGAGGCGGAAGAGTTATTCAGGAGACAAGAGGCTGGAATGAGAGTAGGCAGGAGACTTTCTCCCAAAGGATGAAAGAAGAGTCGCATGATTACCGATATTTTCCAGAGCCTGATTTGCCAAAATTGAAGATAAGCGAAATTCAGGAATTTAGCGAAGAAAATTTGCGAAAAGAATTGCCTGAATTGCCGTGGGAGAAAAGAGAAAGAATGAAAAAATATTTTGGGCTGAAAAACGAAGCGGTTGAAATTTACGTTCAAGATATTGGAATGGGGAAATTCTTTGAAACGGCGATAAATCACTTGGGAGTTGAGCTCCCAAGTCAACTTGGGAGCTCAACTCCCAAGTTGGATGTTTCTGTTAATTTGGCGTCAAACTATATAATCTCCGATTTGAGCGGTTTGCTTAAAGAGAAAAATTTTTCATCCGATGAACTGAAAATGGATCCGAAAGATTTTGCCAGACTTATCAGTATGACGGCGAAAGGCGAACTTTCTTCCCGCGCAACCAAAGATGTTTTGAAAATTATGTTTGAAGAAGGCGGCGATCCGGAAGAAATCGTGAAAGAAAAAGGATTGGCGCAAACATCGGACGATTCTTTCATAAAAAATATCGCGGAAGAAATTATCGTTAAAAATCCTGTGGCAGTTGAAGAATATAAAAAGGGTAAAGAAAATGCCCTACAATTTCTCGTAGGGCAGGGGATGAAGCTTTCTGGCGGCAAGGCCAATCCGGGAGTATTGCAAAAAATGTTGAAAGAAAAATTGGGGAAAAATTTATAAAGGGCTTGGTATTCCCGAGTTTAATGATTCTGAATCTGGGTGTGATTTTTTCCAATTTTTCTCTACCTTCTCTATCCCATTTAGACCGAAATATCCCAATGAGATGGAGATTATTAAAATAAAGACGATAATAAGGTGCTTGACAATAGGTTTAAGAGGAAAACAGTCTTGATACATAAGAATTGAATAATCCACATAAAATACTAACATTCCTAGAAGCACCAATAAAAAATAGAATCCCTCTGTTTCAAACATGTGTAATCCTCCTTCAATAATAATTTTTCTTAAATTACCCCAAATTAAATTTTCCAAAAACAGTCTATCATAATATAGATTATTTGTCAAATTTTAGATCTTGCTGTATGATATTATTATGATTGATACGGATAAAATAAAACCGCGGATTAAGGAACTGGCCGAAAAATACGGGCTTAGTTTGATGATGCTTTTCGGCTCGCAAGTTACTGGCAAAACTCACAAAGATAGTGATTTTGACATCGCTTATTTAAGCGACAAAAAATTGTCTTTTGAAGATGAAGGCAGAATGATAATTGACCTTGTTCCAATAATCGGCGCGCGAGACGAAAGGCTCGTGAATCTTTCCGATATCAGAAAAGCGGGAGCTCTCTTGCTTAAAGAAATTTTTGACAAGCATCAAGTTCTTTTTTGCGCCGACCGCAATATTTACGATTCATACAAGATATTCGCCGTTAAAAATTTCATTGAGAGCCGCCAACTTTTTGATTTAAGAGATTATTTGATTAAAAGATATTTTATCAGCCATGCTCAATAAAGATTTAATAAAGACAAAAATAAGGAATATTCAGGAATATCTCTTGGAGATTGAACCGATTTTATCTTTGTTGAAAGATGAGACTGTCTCAAATATTGAAAAATTGCGAACGCTTGAAAGAAACTTTCAATTAATCGTTGACGCGATGCTTGACATCAATATCCATTTCATCAGGGAGTTGGAGCTTGGTTCTCCGGATGATCTAAAGAACACCTTTGTTATCTTGGCGGAAGGAAAAATTCTTCCATTTGATTTTGCTCAGAAAATATCGCCGGTCGTGGGGCTTAGAAACATTCTTGTTCACGGTTACGAAAAAGTAGATAAGGAGCTTTTTGTTGATTCTTTCCAAAAAAACAGAAAAGACTTTGACGAATATCTAAGGATAATAAATTCTTTTTTGGAAAAATCAAGCAAATAAAACTGCCCTACAATTTCTCGTAGGGCAAGGGATGAAGCTCTCCGGCGGCAAAGCCAATCCGGGAGTATTGCAAAAAATGTTGAAAGAAAAATTGAGAAAATAAAAAGCATATAAAAATCTTGTGGACGATGATATGCTCACGCCTTGTTTTAAATATATTTTAAGATACCTTTTTATTCTATGTATTTCCAAAAGGTTTCTCATTTGTCTTTCTTGCGAGAGAAGGCAAACCTGATCATTGCTAACAGCCAGTGCCCTAGCAAAAACGATAAACACGACACGCAAACAACAGCCCCCACGAGCAATATATCAAATATAAGTAATTTCATTTCCTTATACTCCTTTCAAAAAATTTTCCTTCTAATTAAATTACGGAAATCTTCTTAAGACAAGCTATCACAATATTATATTTTCGTCAAATTTCCTTTTGTGCAAGGATACTTATATAATTATAATTAATGTAACTTTACCAATAATTTTTATTTTCAGATGAAAAAAACACGAGTGGCCATAAACGGCTTTGGGAGAATAGGGCGGGCTTTTTTGAAAATCGCCAAGGACAAGAAAGAGATTGAGATTGTCGCGATAAACGATCTTGGAAATTTGGAAAATTTCGCTTATCTTTTAAAATATGACACGGTTTACGGGAAAAGCGATTTTGATATTGGAGCGGAGAAGACGGCAGACGGACAAGTTTTAATTATTGACGGCAAAAAAATTAAATTTATTAGCGAAAAAGACCCGAAGAATCTTCCTTGGAAAAATTTGGATATCGATGTTGTCGTTGAATCCTCCGGATTTTTCGCAAGCTATGAAAAATCAAAGGCGCATTTAGACGCGGGAGCGAAGAGGGTGGTGATCTCGGCGCCGGTCAAAGACGAAGCGGTCGGAATTGTTGGGGAAACCGTGCTTATGGGAATCAACGAAGAGAAATTAAAAACTTGCGACATCAGCTCCAACGCCTCTTGCACTACGAATGCCGGCAGTCCGCTTATCGCCATATTGGACGAGAAAATCGGCATAGAAAAAGCCATCTTAAATACTGTTCACGGCTATACGGCGAGTCAGTCGCTCGTTGATTCTCCGAGCAAAAAAGATTTGCGCGAAGGGCGGGCGGCCGCGATGAATATCGTCCCGTCTTCAACCGGAGCGGCAATCGCCATGACAAAAGCTTTTACATCATTGGAAGGAAAGTTTGACGGCGTATCGGTAAGGGTTCCTGTCGTCGCTGGCTCGCTTGTGGATATTACATTTATCGCTAAGAGGAATACGACCGTGGAAGAAGTCAACGAAATATTAAAAATCGCTTCGGAAGAGGCGCGATGGAAGAATATTTTTTCCGTGACGGAGGAAGATCTCGTATCCTCCGATATTTTAGGAATAAATTTCGCTTCAATTGCCGACCTTAAATTCACTCGAGTCGTGAACGGAAATCTGGTCAAAGTGCTGGCGTGGTATGACAATGAAATGGGATACGCGCGCACTCTTGCCGAGCATGTTTTGAAGTCCGGCGCCAATGTTAAGTAGTCCCAAATTGAGAACGCAAAAATTCACGGTCTGGTTGAGCAAAAACACCTTGATAACACTAAAGAGTTTTTGCGACCCGAGGACCTGAATTTTTGCGTTCGCAATTTAAAGCAAGTAAACTTGAGGCGTTTTTTAAAGTATGATTCCGAGCTTTTTGGTTGCGTTTCGAGCGGTGGCGGAATTAAGTCCGGCTCCTTTCTCGCTTAATGGTTTGTCCAACTCGTTTTGAAATTGAATGAGACTGCATACGTCTTTGATTCTTTTAATAATCGCTTCCTCGGCTCTTTTTTCTTGGATTTCGGAGAATTTGCCTTTGTAGTCGGAGAAAAGCCAGTTGAAAACTATTTTTGATTTTTTACTTATCTCTTTATTTTTGCCGTCGTTCAGCAGTTCGGAAATTTCCATCACTTTTTCAATTTCCTGCAGAATTCTTAACGCGGTTTGCCGATAAAACCCCATACCTCCGTCCTTGTAAGACAAATCCATAACTTTGCGCAGTTCTTCCCGATTCATATTTTTCGCCGCAAAATTTTTCACGGCATCGTTAAAACGATTTTTTTCCTCGGCGGTGAGATTGAGTTCGAAAAAATCAGCCAACCTGTCAATGTTTATCGCCGCCACAACAGCGTCAGTGTTTTCTCCTTTGCCGTCTTCGTTCAAACTGGCAATATAGTCTGGCCTTTTTCTTTCTTGCTTGACATCTCCAATTATTTTCCCGTCTTTCATATAAATAATCCGCGAGGCGTACGGAAGATATTGAGATTCGTGGGTGACAAGGACGATCGTTTTTTTATTGGCGACATTAAGCTCCGTGAACATATCCATCGCGACAAAAGCGGATTGGGAATCAAGGTTGCCGGTGGGCTCATCGGCCAAAATAATGTCAGTGTCGTTGACCAGCGCCCGAGCTATGCCCACTCTCTGCTGCTGTCCGCCGGAAAGAAGATTGGGTCTCATTTTGGCAAGATGTCCGATTTTAAATCTTTCGATCAGTTCTTTGCCTTTTTCATTTCTTTCTTTTTTGGAAACTCCCCTGAAGACCAGAGGCAGGATTATGTTGTCAAACACATTGACGGTGGGAATAAGATTGTAAGCTTGGAAAACCATTCCGACGCTGTGCCTGTGAAAATTGATAAGGTCTTTTTTGTTTATGCCCACAAGATCTTTGTCTTTAATCCGCATTTCTCCGGAAGCGAGTCTTCTTTCCGCTCCGCTTATGACGTAAAGCAGAGTGGACTTGCCGCATCCGGAAGGTCCGAAAACTATGACGAATTCTTCCGGAAAAATATCCAAAGTCACGTCAGAAAGCGCGGTCGCTTCGGCAAGCGTTCCTTTGTCATAGATGACCGACAAATTTTTAATGCTTATTATGGGTTCCATATTTCTATTATTCTTTGAATCACAAAACGAAAAAATTTACAGTCTGGTTGAGCAAAAACACCTTGAAAGACAAAGAGTTTTTGCGACCCGAAGACTTAAATTTTTGCATTTTGTGATTCAAAGTATTATTTATACCTTAGCGCTATGAGCGGATCGAGTCTCGCCGCACGCCGCGACGGGAAATATCCGGTGATTAGACCGACAAGCGAGGCGAAGACTATAATGGCGATTATAAACCACGGCGGATAATAGAATAAATTTACCGCTTTTCCGCCCAAAGCTTGGGCTAAAAACAAAATGCTCAAATTAAAAATTTGAGAAAAAGCATACCCCATAATCAAGCCGCTTACTCCTCCCAAAAACCCTATTATCGTAGACTCTAACATAAACAATTTTTGCACATCTCCCTCGGCGATGCCAAAAACTTTCATAACTCCGATTTCATTAGTTCGTTCAAGGAGGGCGATTGTCATCGTGTTTATCATTCCGACAATGGAAACAATCAAGGCGGAAATTCCGAAAAAGGCGAGGATTATTTTTAAAATATTGAAAATTTTGTTGGCTTGATCGACGGTGTCCGCCACGGACGAAGCGTTAAAGCCCAATTCCACGATTTTATTTTTAATTTCTTCCAAAGCTTTGCCGTCTTTCGCGAGCACTTTTACTCTGTAATAAGGCAGATTCAGGTTGGATATTTTGGAAAACGGAAGATAAACATAATTGCCTCCGCCGTTTTCAAGGACGCCGCTTATTTTAAACGGCTCCGCGGCTTCCACGATTTTTACGCTTTCGACTCCGTCCGTTTGGTCCGGGACATAGTAGGTCAGTTTTAAGTTCGCGCC
Source organism: Patescibacteria group bacterium (assembly GCA_018971765.1). Classification (GTDB taxonomy): domain Bacteria; phylum Patescibacteriota; class Minisyncoccia; order Phycocordibacterales; family GWA1-40-21; genus GWA1-40-21. The sequence goes on along the minus strand of JAGXAA010000034.1, from coordinate 672 downwards.
TATGATTTCTTTGCCGGTGTTTCGGGCGGCCCTTCCGCCGTTCAGAAGTTCTTCCAGCTCGCTTGTTATCAACACTTCACCCCCGTCTTCTTTCGGAGCGCCCCCCTTTTTTATTTTTTGATTGCTGGATTTGAAAAAATCTTGCGACACCCCCTGGATCAAAACTTCAAAGGCGGTATTAGAGACATCCATTTGCCCTTGGACCGCGATTATGGGATCGATTTTTGAAACTTTGCCCGTCGCCCGCATCGCTTCTACGAATTTATTGTCCAGAGGCATGGCGGTCTGATTGGGAGAATAGACATCGAGAGTCAGCAAAGCTTCTTCCGAAGATATTTCTTTGAGCAGTATGTTTTGCAATCCGTAGCCGAGAGAAATCAAAAAGAAAATAGTGGCGAAACTCACCCCTATGCCTAAAACCGTCAGAAAAGTCCTTCCCGTTTTGACCTTAAAATTTCTCAAGGACAAAGAGACGAGGTCGACAATTTTTATTCTCGGTATTTTTTTGCGAGACGCGGACATTTGCTTAATATAATACAAAGATTCACTCATTGATGCAATCATGCTTTGATTTGTTTTTGGATGAGGTATAATAAAAGAAATAAAAAAAATATGACTAAAATAACTTTAGAACAATTAGCCCGAATGGTGGCGGGCGGATTTGACGAAATG
>JAGXAA010000033.1 GCA_018971765.1 Patescibacteria group bacterium | reverse complement strand
TTGCTGAAACTTATGCTTTCGCGAAGCGACAACACGGCGGCAAATTGCTTGATAGATCTTGTCGGGAGAGAAAATATAAATAAAAATATAATAAAAGAGTATCATTGGGATGGAAGCGAAATCACCCGAAAATTTATTCCGAGAAAATCTGAAAAAGCGAAATATAAAAAAGCGCCAATTACTCTGACCTGCGCCAGGCATATTGCCGAGTTCTTGTTTCTTGTTGAAAAAGGAAAAATAATCAATAAAACGACAAGTCGATATTTGAAAGAGTCTTTATTAAACGGCAAGCATTTTGAAAATGAAAATATCGGCGCGGGCCTGCCGAAATCGGCGAAATTTTATCGCAAAGGAGGATGGTTTGAAACCGGGCTAAAAGACGGATCAATTCTTAAATTCAATTCCGACGCCGGCATTGTTGAGGGCAAAAATGTTAAATATGTTATTGCGATCCTTGCGTCTCTGAAGACAAGAAATCGTAAAAAAAGTTTTCCGATGAAAAAATTATCGAAGGCAATATATGACCTCATCAGCAGTAAAAATTATTAAGACATCTTTGGATATTTCTTAAATTTGTGTTAGAGTCAGCGCAATGCCGAGGTGGCGAAATTGGTAGACGTACTTGCCTTAGGAGCAAGCGGGGCAACCCATGGAGGTTCGAGTCCTCTCCTCGGCACACGAGTCCTCGAGCGGGCCGAGAGGAAGCGAGCCAACCGCTTGACTCGCGCGAGAATACGAATAAAAAAGCCCAGGTGGTGAAATTGGTAGACACGCAAGCTTCAGGAGCTTGTGGAAGCAATTCCTTGGAGGTTCGAGTCCTCTCCTGGGCACAACAAAACAAGACGGCTTTTTTCAAAGCCAAAAGGTGGGACGCGAAGCGCGTCCCACTGGTTTTGCTACGAGAATGAAAGATTGATTGCATTTGCAATAAGGATGATTATTTGTTAGGCTATTGAAATATGGAAGAAGCAATAAACGCAAAGAATTCAGATAAAATGATAAAAGAGATGTTTAAAGCGGGAGCTCACTTCGGCTATTCAAAGTCGAGAAGGCATCCGACCGCTTCGCCTTACATTTACGGCGTTAAAAATCGCGTGGAAATTTTTGATTTGACAAAAACCGCCGATCTACTTCAAAAGGCCTTGGATTTCACGGCCAATCTCGCCAAAGAAGGCAGGCAAATTCTGCTTGTGGGAGGGAAAAAGGAAGCGCAGGAAGCGATAAAAAAAGCGGCGGCTTCGATTGGAATGCCTTTCGTCGCGGGAAGATGGATCGGAGGCACTTTTACTAATTTTTCGGAAATAAAAAAGAGAATTTCCAAGCTGGAAGAGCTTACAAAGCAGAGAGAAAAAGGAGAGCTGTCAAAATACACGAAGAAAGAAAGACTGATAATCGACAGAAACATAGCGAATTTGGAGAGATTTTTTTCCGGCCTTCTGCTAATGAAAGAAATGCCGAAAGCCATCTTTGTGATTGATCCCAAAAAAGAACTTATTGCCGTGGAGGAGGCCGTAAAAATGGGAATTCCCGTCATAGCTTTGGCCGGGTCTGATTGCGACATTAAAGATATCGACTACCCGATAGAGGCCAACGATTCCTCTATTTCCAGCATTTCTTTTTTTCTTGATGAAATTGTGAATGAATACAAGAAAAACAAAACCCCAAACGCGGGCAAAATTCAGTCTTTTTAAAGATATACGGCGTTTGGTCAAGCGGTCAAGTTAATTTAATTATCAGATTTTTCTAAATAAAACAATCAAATGATTACCACCGAACAGATAAAAGAATTGCGAGACAAGACAGGCGTTTCAGTGATGCAATGCAAAAAAGCTTTGGAAGAAGCTAGAGGAGATATGGACAAAGCCATTATCGTTTTGCGGAAAAAAGGTTCCGACATAGCGTCTAAAAAGTCCGACAGAACATTGGGCTCCGGCAGGATAGCGTCTTACATTCACGGAAACGGAACCGTCGGAACGCTCGTGGAACTGTCGAGTGAAACTGATTTTGTTTCCAAAAACGATGAATTTTACGCGCTGGCTCACGATATTGCCATGCAGATTGCGGCGACCAATCCAACATATCTCAAAAGAGAAGATGTGACCGAGGAAGAAAAAAATAAAGCCATGGAAGTTTTTGAAAAAGAAGTTGTCGGCAAACCGGAAGCGATTAAAGAAAAAATCCTCCAAGGCAAACTAGACTCTTATTTGGCCGATAAAATTCTCTTGGAACAGATTTTCGTTAAAGACGGAAACCTGAAGATAAAAGATCTGATTGAGTCCGCGATCCAGAAATTCGGCGAGAAAATCGAGATAGCGAGATTCGCCAGATTCAGCGTCTTGGAAAAATAATTATGCTCACGACATTTTTTTTGTTTTCCATGTCCTCGATTGCGATAATGATTGGACTGAAGATAGTCGAAGAAAGACTCCAAAAAAAGCTTTTCTTTTCGGGATTAAGAAGCCGCGCTGACATATTAGCGGCAAAGATTGGCGATGAAATCGAAAAATCGATTTCTGCCCTGAGTAGAGAAAGATTATTCATGCCATTTTTTCGAAATCTTGTCATCAGCATTGTTTCTAACACAAGGAGAAAAATAAAATTGATTAAATTAAAATTTACCGATTCTCTCAGGGTCAATGGAAATTTTAAGAAAAAAGGATCGGCTTCATTCTTTTTGAAAACTGTGTCAGAATACAAAGAAAAATATATTAAATAAAAACCGATAATAACAAAGGAGTTTTAATTTTATGTTTTGCCACCCTAGCTCAGTTGGTAGAGCAACGCTTTTGTAAAGCGAAGGTCGTCAGTTCAAGTCTGACGGGTGGCTCAATAAATAATTTCTATACATTCCTTGATGAAATGTAAAAAATATAAGGTTTGGGTCGCGTTTATTTTCGCCCTTCTTCCACTGGCGGTTTGGTTCGGGGCGCATTACGGAAACGATGAAATTTATGAGAGAGATAGAATTAAGATCGGTAATTTTTCAGCGGGTGTAAGTTCGAAAAAAGATAGCTCAACACGAGAAAAATTTTCCCAAAATGCCGAAGACAATAGGACATATTTAGTGAAAAGAGCGATAGATGGCGACACGATAGAACTTGAGGGAGGCGAGCGAGTAAGGTATATCGGCATCGACACCCCCGAAACGGTTGATCCGAGAAAGCCGGTGCAATGTTTCGGCAAGGAAGCGGCGCGGGCAAACAGGGAATTGGTTGAAGGAAAATTAGTCAGATTGGAGAAAGATGTTTCGGACAAAGACAAATACGGCAGACTGCTGAGGTATGTCTATCAAGGAGAAAAATTCATCAATCTGGAACTGGTGGAAAAAGGGTATGCTTACGCTTATACTTATCCGCCGGATGTGAAAAAAAGCAAAATTTTTATTAAAGAGCAAGAGAAAGCGCGACAGAATCGTCTTGGCCTTTGGGAAGTTTGTCCTCAAAAAATATAAAAGGAAATTAAAGCTGAAATTTTAAATACGATATTTATTTTAATTACGCGATTGAATTAAGGGAGATTTTCTGTATAATTTTATTATGGACAATAAAGAAAAGTTCGGCCATATTCACCCTCTTTCTCGCGTCGCTTCGAGAATAAGTGAAATTTTTTCAGAGATGGGATTTAGTCTCATAGACGGGCCGGAAATTGAGACGGAGTATTATAACTTTGACGCTCTTAATGTCCCAAAAGATCATCCCGCGCGCGATATGTGGGACACTTTTTGGCTGAAACGGAAGGATATACTTGAGACTCAAAATTCAAAATTACTGCTTCGCACGCATACTTCTCCCGTACAAATCCGTTATATGGAAAACAACAGACCGCCCTTGAGGATAATTTCTATCGGCAAAACATTTCGCTATGAAGCGACTGACGCGACCCACGAAGCCCAATTTCATCAAGTGGAGGGGCTCTTGGTTGATAAAGGAATGAGTTTGGCAAATTTGAAATATGTCATCAAAGAATTTTTTGAAAAGTTTTTTGAAGAAAAGGTTGAGTTGAGGCTTCGTCCGAGCTACTTTCCTTTCGTCGAGCCGGGAGTAGAAATAGACGTCTCTTGCTTCAAGTGCGGAGGGGGAAAATGCGCGATATGCAAACACACCGGCTGGATAGAAGTGATGGGGGCGGGAATGATTCATCCGGATGTTTTGAAAAATGTCGGTTTGAATCCGGAAGATTGGAAAGGTTTCGCTTTCGGCGGAGGCGTCGACCGTTTGGCGATGCTCAAATACGGTATTGACGATGTGAGACTTTTTTACACTGGGGATTTGCGATTGGTTAATCAGTTTTTGTAAAAATTATGGATTTACAAGACACTTCGCTTCAGCATAAGTTTTCCGGAACACGTATATTCGCCTGCTGGCGAATTCCTATGCTCGGCTCGCCAGCCTGCGCAATGTTCCAGAAAACTTATGCTTCAGCCTCGCCCCTTCTAAATTTAAGGAATTTAATTAAATGAAATTTTCTTATAATTGGCTGCAAAATTTTTTTGAAAGAGAGCTGCCTGCGCCGGAAAAATTGGCGGATGTTTTGACGATGCATTCTTTTGAAGTTGAGAGTATTGAACAAAAAGGATACGATTATATTTTTGACGCGAAAATTCTTCCGAATATGGCGCATCATTGCCTATCGCATAGAGGAGTCGCGAGCGAAATCTCCGCCATCCTTGATTTTCCAATGAGGGATTTTTCGATCTCTTTGAAGGATGCGCGCGCCGGCAAAATCTGCGCTAAATTGGAAATAAATGTAGAAAATTCTAACTTTTGCCGAAGATATGTCGTGAGAATAATCGAGGGCGTGGAAATAAAACCTTCGCCGAAGTGGCTTAAGGAAAAACTTGAATCAGTAGGACAAAAATCAATAAATAATGTCGTTGACGCGGCGAATTTTGTCATGTTAGAGATAGGGCAACCGATGCACGCGTTTGACCTGGATAAATTAAATTCAAAAAATGAAACAGTTAAAATTGAAGTTAAGAACGCTTCGACTGGCGATTCAATCACGACACTGGACGAAAAGGAAGTTGCTCTTGATGAAGGAACGCTTATCATTTCAGGCGGTAATAATCCGCTTGCGATTGCCGGAATAAAAGGAGGGAAGTTTGCCGAGATTGAAAACGCAACGAAAAACATTATCATAGAATCGGCTAATTTCGCGCCGTCGCTCATTAGGAAAACTTCTCGCCGATTAAATATCTTAACCGATTCGTCCAAAAGATTTGAGAATGAAATTTCCGCGGAAAAGGCGTCTGAAGCTATGGAGATGATGACAAGTCTTATTGCAGATATTGCTCAAGGGAAAAATACAAAAGTCGGAAATATTTGTGATTTTTATCCTAACAAAATAATTCAGAATAAAATTGAAATTTCCTTAAAAGAAACTAACGACCTTTTGGGAACGAATATGAAAATGTTCGAAATGAAGGAAATTCTCAAAAGATTGAAATTTAATTTTGAGACGAGAAAAGACGACAATCTTGTGGTTGAAATTTCTCACGACAGACTGGACATTAAGATTAAAGAAGATTTGATTGAGGAGATAGGAAGAATCTATGGATATGAAAAAATAAAGGAGCAGAAAATCCCTGCGCTTTTCAAGACCATATTAATAAACAAAAATTTTTATTACAAAAATAAAATAAGAAATTTTTTGACTGAAAAAGGATTTTCCGAAGTTTACACCTACGCTTTCACGGACAAAGGCGAGATCGAAATGGAAAATCCGATAGCGAGCGATAAGAAATTCTTGAGAGAAAATCTTAAAGATGGGATAAAAAAATCTCTTGACTCCAACTTTCATTACATTGACCTCTTGGGGCTTGATCAGATAAAAATTTTTGAAATCGGCAAGATATTTAGGGATGGGAGAGAAACTGATTCGCTGGCTGTTGGAATCAGAAAGGGCAATGCTTTCAAAGGAGGCAGAGAGGATGATGAATTGAAAAAAATCTTAGAATCTCTCTCCAAAAATTTGAGCATGCCGATTGAATCGGAATTTTCAAAAGATGGAGTAGCGGAAACCAATTTTGAAAAAATGATTGAAAAATTGCCAATGCCGAAATCATATGAAGATATAAAAATAGAAAAATACGATATAGGAAAATTAAAATACAAAAAAATATCGCCGTACCCGTTTGTTTTGCGCGACATCGCCGTTTTCGTTCCGCAAGGGGTGGAAGAAAAAGATGTCGCGACAATAATTGAAAAAGAAGCCGGCGAACTTCTAGTAAACAAAAAATTGTTTGATGTATTTGTCAAAAAATTCCCTGATGGAACTTCTAAGACATCTTTCGCCTTCAGACTCGTTTTCCAATCTCAAGAAAAAACTCTTTCCGACGAAGAGGTCAATAAAATAATGGAAAAAATTTCAAAATCGCTAAATGACAACAGAAACTGGCAGGTAAGATAGGGTCTTATTATTTATATTTTTAAATATTAAAAATTTATGAAAAATATCGAAGGGAATTTAGAAGGTTTTGATCAAAATAAACACAGAATACTTGAAGATAATAAATCTTGGGTTCTCAAAGAAACCCCAAAAAAGTTATACTCAGATGAAGATCACTACATTTATAACGAACTTGTGGATAAAGTTGTTTCTTCAAATACCGCTTTATCTCAACAAGAAGCATATGACAAAATAAAAGAACTTGAGACGAAATATGAGTTTGATTTTTCAAACGGCACAGAATATCTAGCGCCGCACGCCTCGGAAGTATTAGAAAGAAAAAAACTTTATATCTTTCAAGAACTTAATATTATAGACAGAGAGGAAAAAGAAAAATTAGACAAAATTAGTGTTAATTTCGAAAAAACAGCAGAAGAGGTTGCAAATAAGGACAATGAAGATGTTTATGCCGTAAGGAGAATATTGGATATGTTATTACTTTATGGTCGCGCTGATAATTTACAAGAGGCAAAAGAAATGATTATGAACGGTCCGGTTGTGAAAGGATTTGAAGACAGTGAAGATGAAATGATTACGAACGATAAAGTGAAATCTTTTATTTTGAACACTTTCGAGCAAGATGTTTTGAATGATGTAAAGATAGGGAAGATTATAAAAGATAACAAGTATTTAATAAATCCAGGTAGAGGCAATATAGATAAAGGAAATGACTTGGTTGTGCAGGGTATTTGCAAATGGACAGCCGAAGGGTTTCTTTTGGCAGAAGACAAAAATCTTTATCTTCAAGCAGAGAAATTTTTAGAGGGAGTCGACGATGATAATAAATTAAGTCATGTCTATAAAATTAGAGCCGCAACAAGCCGTTTCGTGTTTGCTCCGATTAAGATAGAAAGTTTTGGGGTGGAAAAACCATCTGATTTTGATTATCTTAAGAATTTTAATCTTATTAAAGAAGAAGATAAAGAATCGGCTTATATTTTAGGCACTATTGCGCACGAAGTTGCTCATAAAATTGATATAAAACTAGATCAGAATTTAAAAGATGAATATGAAAATATAATAGAAAAAGAATTCATTAAAGAGAGAGAAAAATATGTCAGTGACTATGTTGTAAGAAATAAAAATTTTTATAAAAATCCTGACTCTATTCTTATAAGAGAAGACATAGCCGAAGCGGTGCGTATTTATGTTACTAATCCAGTTTATCTTGAAAGCAATTATCCTCTAAGATTCAATTTCATAAAACAAAAAATGCCATACATAAAGTCCGGAAGCATTGTCGATTTTTTGAAACAAAAATAAGAATTTCTTAAAATAAAAAAAGAAATTTCTTCTCGATAATAAAATAAATGAAGAATTTTAAGCAAAAGGCAGGATTACCCCCCTGCCTTTTTTTATTGGAACGCTTCTGATATAATAGTGGCATTAAAAACATTGATGTTAGGCATAATTGATACCCAATAAATCCGCTATTTTGGCGGATAAAATGTTAAAAAACAGACAAAACATGGCTAAAGATGAAAATAAAAAGAGTTCATACGGAGCGGAGGCGATAACTGTCCTTGAAGGACTTGAGCCGGTGCGAAAGAGGCCGGGAATGTATATCGGTACGACAGGACCGGACGGTCTGCACCATTTGATAATAGAAATTTTCGATAACTCGCGAGACGAAGCGATGGGCGGGTTTGCTAATGACATAGAGGTCGTGCTTTTACCCGGAAATCGCGTTCGCGTGACGGACAACGGCCGCGGCATCCCCGTCGACATTCACAAGCAGACGAAAGTCTCCGCGCTTGAAACGATTATGACTACGCTTCACGCCGGAGGCAAATTTGGCGGAGATGGCTATGAAGTATCCGGAGGACTTCATGGCGTCGGCGCTTCAGTCGTGAACGCGCTATCTATTTATACTAAAGTGACGGTGCACAAGGACGGAGGCATTTACCGCCAAGAATATTCTCAAGGCAAGAAAAAAGCCAGCGTCAAGAAAATAGGCAATTCAAAATTGCGCGGCACGATAGTCGTGTTTGAGCCGGATACGGAAATCTTCAAAGAAATCGCTTTTGATTGGGACAGAGTCGTCTCGCATATGAGACAACAGGCGTACCTGGTCAAGGGGCTGAGAATATCTTGCGTCGACGCGCGCGAGCAAAAAGAAAAATTTGACGAAAGCGATGTTTTCTATTTTCGCGAGCTTGGGCTGGAAGTTCCGTCGCAGACATTCTATTTTGAAGGCGGGCTTTTGTCTCTCGTCAAATTTTATAATCAATTTCAAAAGCCGATTCATAAAAATGTTTTTTATGCGGAAAAAAACGCAGAAGGGGTAAAATCGGTGGAAATTTCCTTGCAATATGTTGACGACATATCGGCGAGAATTCTCGCTTTTGCCAATAATATCTACAATCCTGAAGGAGGGACGCATTTGACGGGATTTAAAACTTCTCTCACTCGTTCTCTCAATAATTACGCCAGGAAAAACAATCTGCTCAAGGAGAGCGAGGATAATTTTACCGGCGAAGATGTTCTTGAAGGTTTGACCGCCGTCGTCTCCGTGAAAATGAGAGAAATCCAATTTGAAGGTCAGACAAAAGCGAAACTTGGTTCGGTGGAGGCGCGAAGCGCGGTGGAATCCGTTTTTGGCGAGGCATTCGGATCGTTTTTGGAAGAAAATCCCGATGACGCTAGAGCTATAATTTCCAAAGTTGTGCTCGCGCTCAAGGCAAGGAAAGCCGCCAAAGCCGCCAAGGATTCGGTGCTCCGAAAAGGCGCTCTTGAGGGAATGACTTTGCCCGGCAAGCTCGCCGACTGCCAAAGCAAAGACGCGTCCGAATCGGAGGTGTTTATCGTGGAGGGAGATTCCGCCGGAGGCACGGCGAAGACCGGACGGGATAGAAAAACTCAAGCGATTTTGCCGCTTCGAGGAAAGATTTTGAACATTGAAAGGGCGAGATTGGACAGGATGCTCGCGTCTGAGCAGATTAAAAATCTGGTCGTGGCGATGGGCACGGCGATAGGCGATACTTTTGATTTGTCAAAACTCCGCTATCATAAAATAATCATAGCGACCGATGCCGATGTTGACGGCGCGCACATAAGGACGCTTATCCTTACCCTGTTTTATCGATATTTCAAACCGCTCGTGGAGGGGGGATATATCTACATCGCCCAACCTCCGTTATTTAAAGTAAAAAAAGGCAAAGAAATTTTCTACGCTTACAGCGATGAAGATAAGAAGAAAATAATCGGCAAGGAAGAAGAGACTGTGGAGATAGGAACGGCGGAAGAAGGCGCTCTAGCCGGAGAAGAGGTTCAAGAAGAAGAGGAAAAAGGGAAAAAGGGCCCGAAAGTTTTAGTTCAGAGATACAAAGGTTTGGGAGAGATGAATGCTGAAGAGCTTTGGGAGACGACGATGGATCCGACGAGAAGAATATTGAAACAGGTCAAGATTGAAGACGCGCAGGAAGCCGACAAAATATTCGATATGCTTATGGGTACCGATGTGCCGTCTCGCAAGTCTTTCATCCAATCCAACGCCAAAATGGCAAATTT
>JAGXAA010000086.1 GCA_018971765.1 Patescibacteria group bacterium | reverse complement strand
TCGGCCGTGGCCACCTTGACTCGCCACATAAACCATTCGTGGGATTTGGAATCTTTGTGCAAAGTACAGCTTTCTTTAACAAGATGAATGGTGTGCTTTTCATCAGCCAGTATCCATTCATCGATTACCGGCACGTCAGCGAAGTTTCTGGTTAATCGGTCGGTGGTTTCCACGAATATCGTGTTGATCTTGGCTTTGGTCACGTACTCCATCATCTCGTGGAATATCTTTCTTTGGATTTTGCCGGCCGCTGATTCTTGAATAGCAAAAACTTTTACAAGCTCGTAGCCGTTTCTATCGGCAAAGTCTCGCAAAAGTTTTTCTTGAGCCGGTAACGAGTAGCCGGTGTCCTCTTGATCCTTGGAGGAGACACGAGCATATCCAACGGCTCGCAATGGTTCAATTTCGTTTTGCATTGTCATAGTCATTATTATTGTTAATTTTATTAGGTTCGAATTCGACTTTTGGTCTCAAGACACAACATACGCTATTTTTTCGGACAAGCTAAGCTCGAGTTGCCCACATTAGGTGACTTTTTGCTCAATTCGTTGGGTCTTGTTGGTTTTTTTGCTCATTTTGTTGCCGTTTATTGCGGTTTATTGCCGTTATCATTGCCTCGTATTGTCTCTCATGGTCATTTTGGCAACTAATCCGGCTCTCATCTCGTTTATTTTCTTGATTTGGTTCCGGCCGTTAACTTCTTTATAATTTTCTTTAATTTCTTTTAAACCCTTAACTTCTATATCATCGCCGTCGTATGCGGACTGCTTTCCGTGCCGTCCGGCTTTGTGTGCAGATTGGTTTCCGTTCTGCGTCAGATGTAGGACGGATAGCAAGGTGATCCCTCGGGGCTTGAACTTGGCGTCCTCGCCCCGAGTTTTAGTGATCGCAATGAATGTCCATTCCTCGAGCTTGTCCAAGCATTTCTTAATCGTCCGCCAATCTTTAAGGCCAGAATAAACTCGAAGCGTCTTATTTGATGCTTCAATGGTTTGACTGGCCTTGTTTGAGGCGATCTCCGTCAGAGCGCAGTACACGTTTCGCAGATTACGATAGGCATCATCGCTTACATGCTGATCTATCCATTGCTGGCGCATGTATCGCAAAGCCGGCTTATCTTGATAAGCGAACGGCGCTTCCCGATAATCTCGGACCTTATGCTTTTTGTCGTTCGGGTTCATAGTCATGTTGCACTATTGGCACTTCGGCTTTTTCGTTATCCTCGCAGTAGCACTGCAATAGCGTGTCGTAATAACCGAGAAGATTAAAAGCGACTTCATGCAGTTCCTGATCGCTTACTTCTTGGCCGAAGTCCTCTTTAAGAATCACGCGGAGTTTCTCCAGCGTTTCCGGTTTTAATTTCACAGGTCTTAGTTCTCGGCATAAATCCGTACTTTGACCTGTTTAATCTGATTGAAGAAAGCTTGGGGTTCGACTTGAAGTTCGCGACTCCAATATCGCTTCACCAGAGAATCCAGTTCCGGGCTCTTGCCGAAGCAAAAGAGCACCTTGTACGGATTTCCTCGATCCACGACCTCAAGAGAATCAGGAATGAATAATAAAAGCACCGCGACCAATGCCAGGTCGGCGGTTTTGTAAAATTGATTGTCCATATTGTGGCATTTTCATAATCATTAACTTTTCCTCTCACACATTTTCAGTTTGCCAAATGGACCGACCCTCTTTACATACTCTTTTGAAAAATTTTAAGCACGAAAAAACGGCTTTTTATGCCGTTCGTTTGAAAGTTATTAACAAGGGGCTACAGAGGGGCTATGCCTTTTTGAAAATTACAGTTGGATTTATCCGGTAGCCATAGTCTTGATAGCCGTCTATGAATTGTTTTACTCCCAAACTTTTTTCAATATCTTTCCGGATTTGATAGCTGGCGCTCTCGACAGATTTTCGGCTAGATAGGCCGGTGATCTCAAT
>JAGXAA010000032.1 GCA_018971765.1 Patescibacteria group bacterium | reverse complement strand
GCGACATTAGTCGTAAGAAGACCAAGAGATGAGGTTGCCATCGCCGAGGCGGTTCCCGAATAGAGATTGATCAGTCCCGACGAAGCGGAGAAGTTTTGACCGGTGCCGCCGTATTGGGTGGCGACGGCCGTTCCGTTCCAGACGCCGGACGCGATTGTTCCTAAAACGGAATTATTGGAAACAACCAAGTTTGTGGTGGAAGCGACGGAAGAAACGGAAAGATTGGTGGTGGTGGAATTCGCTAAAGTCGAATTGCCTGAGACATTGAGACTGCCCGATATTGCCAGATTGGTGCTTGTGGCATTCGTGGTGGTGGAATTGTTCGCCGTGAAGTTTTGCAAAGTGGTGGAGCCGGCGAGGAGGAGATTGGCGAGAGTGGACAGTCCGTTAAACCAAGAATTGCCGGCGACCGATAATTGAGTGGTGGAAGCTTGAGGAAACACGGAAGCGATGACGGCGCTCGTGGCGGTGAAGTACGAGGCGCGGAGATAGTCGTCGAAAGAGCCGGCGCCGGCGGCGGAGAGTTTCCAGTTGGGCGAGGTGGTGCCGATGCCCATGTTGCCTGTCGACGAATCGACAATGAACCACGGCGTGGCGGATGTTCCCGCCCTCAAACCTCCCCAAACGTCAAGTTTGGAAGCGGGCGAAGTGGTGCCTATTCCGACATTACCTGTCGAACGATAAGCGTCAGAGCCCGATATGCCCCATGTCGCCGTCGGGCTGACCAGCGCCCCGTTCCAATAAAGATTGCCTGAATTATTGTAGAGACGATTAGCCGTGACGGACGGAGCGGAGATTTGGGAGAAATACATCGGGCCGTTTAGAGCCAATGTGTCAGAGGGCGAAGTGGTGCCTATGCCGACTCGATTGTTGACGGAATCGACGAACAAAGTGCCGGAGTTGAAGTTGGCGTCTCCCCCTATTGTTGAGGTGGCCGTTCCCGAAACGATGAGCCGCGAGCCGACCGTGAGATTGCCCGAGAATGTCCCTGTCGTTCCGGAGAAAGACGAATTGGTCATCGCGACGCCGTCAAGGGATGTGATTTCCGAAAACGGCCGGCTGACCACATTGGTGACATGATCGATCTGAAGCGGGACAAGCGATCCTTTCCGCTCAAGCGAGACGACTTTATCTTTCAGATTGGAGACAGACTGGCTGACCATCAGGGAATTCTCTCCGTTTGCCGCGTTCGTAGCGTAGATGAGCGCCTTGCTGTTGTCGTCAAATTGCTTTATCAAGTCCAAGACTTCTCTCCTTGTGATGTCGGAAGCGACGATGAAATTATTTCCTCTCTGCTCTTGCTTCTTCGCGGCGGTCGCCGTCGCGAGAGGCGAGCTTGTCGCGGCCGAAGCTGAAAATAAATGAGGGGAGTCCGCTTGATCCGAAGCGCCTGGTTTCTGAGACAATCGGTTCGCGGAAGAATTTTCAGCGATCCGATTTTCCGCCGCATTTTCCGGCCGCTTGATCGGAATTATTTTTTCAGTCGCGAATCTGCTGCCACCCCCGAGCAAATTCGCAAAATAATTTTTCACGCCTGAAAATAAATCATTGGCCCCGTCGTAAACTTTGACGGAAAAATCATTGAACGAAGAAGAGATTGAAGCGACGAACTTATTTTTGTCTTCAGAATTTAAACTTTTCCCTATTGCGTTAAAATTGTTCGTCAAAGAATGATACGCGCTTGCCGCTTCATCCATTGAGGAGGATAAGCCGGCTTCAAAGTATGAAGGAGTTTTTTTAATCAGGGCAAGAATTCTATTTTCGTTTTTATTTTCAAAATTAAGAAAATCGTTCGGTTTGATCGTCGCGGCTATTCCTTTCAAAAAATCAACGGGAGAAGATGACATTTTTTCGCTCGCGCCTTTGACAAGATTGGTAATGGAAGAATCTTTCATCGTCGCCGCCCCAAAGACAATCAGAATAGAAACTGTGAGCGCCGCTCCGGAGAGAAGCAGTCTGCGGAAACCAATTTCAATGTTTTCATTGCTTGGTGATTTTGATTCATCAGACGGCAAAGTAATGTTTTTTTCTTTTTCGCAAACAATTTTTGCCTCGTCCGCAATCTCAACCGTCGCTTTTTTGGAAATAATCTCGGGAATGAGAGGTCCTTTGTCTTCAAGATATGTGATTCTGCCGGCCGTATTATTAAGGATATTTTTATCATCTCGGCTGGAAGAGATTGCCTTGATTTCCTGTTTTGAATCGCCAATTTTGTTCTGATCGTTTTCAGTAAATTCTGTTGGAGATTTAACTATCGATATTTTGCCCCGAATGTAATCGTTGAATGATTTTTCAGAGACAAACCATGACTTTCCGATTATCCTGCTGTCCAACTTTTTAGCTCGGCAAAGCTGACCGATATAGTCGCTGGCATAGCCGCTTAGTTGAGATGCTCGTTTAGCCGAGATGTATTTATTGCCGTCAAAATAAAGATCGCTGTTCATTGGCAATATTATAAAATCAAAGCAAGAACAAAAGAAGAAAATTTCTGTGGATAAGTCGATGAGATTAGTGACTAGTTGCTAGTGACTAGGTTTTAGTGACTGAAAAAATTTTTGGTGAATGGTGAATAAAAGAACTAGGTTTTAATTTTTAGTAACTGCTGATTACTAGTGGTTAAGTTACGAAAGACAGTATCTAGCAGTCAGCTCTTCCAAATTTCTGCCCTAAAACCTAGTTTGCTATACCTTGATAAACTTTTATATATTTTATAAAATATAATGGTGATTTTATGTAATTTTATCAATCTTTATAAATACTATGAGCAATAACTATCTTAGCATCAAGCAAGCGGCGGAAATATTGGGCGTATCAACCCTGACTCTCCGCAATTGGGATAAAAACGGCAAGTTCCCCGCCATAAGGCACCCCATAAACAACTATCGAGTTTACAAAATAGACGACTTGAAGAATCTTATGGAAAATTTCGGACCGAAAAATCAAAAGCAGCAGGACACGATTATTTCAAAAGCGCAAGCCAAAAAATTGATCGTAACGCATCTGAAAGATTAAGATTTAGGTTATAGTGGCTAGGAACTAGTTTCTAGGTTTTTAGTAATTAGTTGTCAGTTTTTAATTTTTGGATTAGAACATTTAACATTTTCATCACTTCATCCAATAATTTTTCTGATTTTAAGTAATCCAAGTTTTTCCCAAAAGGAAGTCTCTTTAATACTTCTATCTGAGTCTCTAATTCCCCTCCTGAAGCAAAAGCTGTTGAAATAAAATGGCAATAATCTTTTCTCGTCCCTCGCAGTGAACCTTCTGAAATATTTGAAGGAACCGAAACAGATGACCTTCTCATCTGAGAAGATAGACCGTAAATTTCTGATTTCGGTAAAGACTCTGTCAATTCATAAATCGACACGACTAATTCTATTGCCTTCTGCCAGACAATTAAATTTTTGTAAGATTTTATTCCCATTTATTTTCTTTCTAAAACCTAATCACTAGAAACTAATCACTAAATATAATTATGTTCTTCAAAAACTTTTTTATACAATCCTACCACTCGCTTCGCTTCCCTTTCTGTAATCATAAAACTCGCTCCTTCGTGGGCGATCGAGTTTCTGACTTTGTGCGCTTCCCACGCGTCGTCTATCGTCGTGAAGTCGCTCTTGTCGACAGACTTTAGTTGATCTCCTATCCCCTCGCCGCGATAGCCGAGCTTGTCGAGCATCTCGCCCAATACTATGTCGGCCTCGAGAATCGCCAGTCTCCAATCATTCGCGTTTTCAGATTCAATGTGCTCAATGATTATTTTCCACTTGCCGTTTTTCACCGCTTCTTCTTTCTTCTCCTCCGCGCTTTTAATCGGCTTCAATGATTTCCTCTGATTGGAATATATCGCGTTGATGCGATAAATGACATAGAAAATAAAAACAATCATTGCCGATGAGAAAAACAAGGATATTAAAATCAAAACATATCCGTGTTCATAATAAAAATTCATAAAATAATTTAATCCGCGGGACGAAGCGTGATTCCGGATGAATTCATAGGCAAAATCCAGAAGGTCAAAAGGATTATACGAATGTAGAGTGTCGATCATATTGAAAAATTATTCGTTTAAAAAATCTTTCCCTGCTTTAAAAAGAAGATCCTCTCTTCCGTGATCGGACATAAGCTGTATTCCCAAAGGAAGACTCTTGTCTCCGTCTTTCTTGAATCCGGAAGGCAGAGAGATCGCGGGAATGCCTGTGATGTTCGCGGGAGTCGTGAATATGTCCGCCAGATACATTTCCATCGGGTTTTTGATTTTTTCTCCGATTTTCCAAGCCGGCGAGGGCGCGGTCGGCGTCATCACGAAATCGACTTTTTTAAACGCCTCGTCGTAATCATTTTTAATAAGACTTCTCACTTGATTGGCTTTATTGTAATAAGCGTCGTAATAGCCGGAAGAAAGAACATAAGTTCCGAGCATTATCCTCCTCCTCGCCTCAATCCCGAATCCGCCGCCTCTCGTCAGAAAGTAATCTTCCGCGAGATTTTTTCCTGAAATGTGGAGGCCGTATCTCAAACCGTCAAAACGGGCCAGATTTGAAGAAACCTCGGCGGGCATAATGATATAATAGACGGCTAGCGAATATTTGACGTTAGGCATATTCACGCATTCCACTCCGTAGCCCATTGATTTAAATCTCTCCGCAGATTCGTTGAAATTTTTAAGCGCGGTTTCATCAATTCCTTCAGTATCCATAAGATCCGATGGAATTCCTATTTTAAAATTTTTTCGATTTGCCGATATTGCGCCCGCCGTTTCAACAGAAGTGCCGTCCATCGGATCTTTTCCTTTGATGGCGTTGAAAATTATTTCCGCGTCGGCAACTGTTTTTGTTATCGGTCCTATCTGATCTAGAGAAGAGCCCATCGCTATGAGCCCGTTTCTGGACACGCTCCCGTATGAGGGTTTCAATCCGACGACCCCGCAAAAACTCGCCGGCTGCCTCACCGACCCGCCGGTGTCCG
Source organism: Patescibacteria group bacterium (assembly GCA_018971765.1). Taxonomy (GTDB): domain Bacteria; phylum Patescibacteriota; class Minisyncoccia; order Phycocordibacterales; family GWA1-40-21; genus GWA1-40-21. The sequence goes on along the minus strand of JAGXAA010000032.1, from coordinate 5,006 downwards.
AACCGAGAGACGCCAGAGTCTCGTCCGAAGCGACCGCCGCCGCGCTCCCGCCGGACGAGCCGCCCGGAACGCGCGAGAGATCGCTGGGGTTTCTTGTGGGGCCGAAGGCGGAATTTTCAGTCGAACCGCCCATAGCGAATTCGTCCATATTGGTTCTGCCCAAAAATACCGCTCCGGCGTCTTTTAATCTCTTGGCAACCGTGGAGTCATAAGGCGCGACATAATCAGCAAGCATTTTTGACGCGGCGGAACATTTTCTGCCCTTAATTAAAATATTGTCTTTAATGGCGAGAGGTATGCCCGTCAATAGTCCCTCTTCTTTACGGGCGATTTTTTTGTCCGCTTCTTCGGCTTGCTCTACGACATCGGGGAAAATCTCGAGATAAGCCTTTATGTCGCCATCGGTTTCTTTTATCGCAGAGAGATAGGCCTGTGCCAGTTCAACCGCGCTGAAATCGCCTTTTGTCAAATGATTATGAGTTTCGCTTATGGTTAGATTTTTTAAGTTAATCATATTTTTAGAAACTTTAGTTTAACCTCCCACTTGGGAGCTCAACTCCCAAGTGAGGCGAGTTAAAAAGACTAAAGGATTTTTTTGACTTTTATGCAGTCGTTCTCTTTTTCTGGCGCGACCGCCAGCAGATCTTCGGTAAATTGTCCGGGGTCGTGCGGATTGGCGTCTTCCCTAAAGATATTTTTAAGTTTACTTTCTTCGCGCGAATTTATCGAGTTCGCTGTCCCGGCAACTGCTTTTATCTGGCCGACATAGCCCAAAATGGAATCGATATCTTTAAGAAATGTCTTTTTTTCTTCGTCAGAAATTTCAATTCTCGACAATTCCGCCAATTTTTCTATTTCTTTTATTTCGATCATATTGATGGTATTTGCTTATGAAGCGCAAAATAAATGATAACATTAAAAGCTTAAATCTAAAACTTTTAATTTACTTGGGAGCTCAACTCCCAAGTAAATTATTATTCCAACAGCAACTCATCCGATAACTCGTCATTAATGTTTTTTCTTTCACGAATATTTTCCAATGCTTCCAACGCAAATTTTTCATATTCGATGCGGCTGTCAAACTGGTCGAGTATAATATCGGGGCTGCAGAATTCCGTAGTGAAATTTTTCATTGAAACATATTCCTCCCAGCTTGACTTGGGAGTTGAGCTCCCAAGTTTGTCTAAACCGTGAACTCTATCGTTCAAGTTCACATAAGCGCTCAAATGCAGAAGATACTCGTTTGAATCAATGTGAATGGATTTGAAACGTCCTTGAAAGAGAGATCCATTTCTCTTTTCTTTGCCGTTGAAATAATTCGTGTAACCCGTGCCCAGCTTGTGCATAAATTTTTTTATGCCGTCTTCAGCGACTTGCTTCAGTAAAAAATGATAGTGATTAGAATTAAGACAGTAGCAGATAAATTCCACCAATTTGGACTTGGGAGTTGAGCTCCCAAGTTTGTGTTTTTTGTCGTCCGCGAAAGAATTTTCATAAATGCTGCCTATCGGATCAACGACATTGAATTCTTTCATGCTTTGAAAAAATCTGTCCGCATCATATCGGTCGGAAAAAATTTCCCGTTTGTCAACGCCGCGATTATAGATATGATAATATTCGTCGCTGACAAAATTTGTTTTTCTCATTTTGCGTTATTGCGTTATTAAATCTATTAAATTTATCGACTTGGGAGTTGAGCTCCCAAGTGTTTCAAAAATTCATTTTCCGTCAAAACCTTGACTCCGAGCTCTTTCGCTTTTCCTAATTTCGAGCCCGCCCCATCGCCGGCAACGACATAATCGGTTTTTGAGGAAACGGCTGAAGAAATTTTTCCGCCAATTTTTCTGATCATTTCTTTCGCTTCATCGCGCGTCAATGTTTTCAAAGCGCCGGTAAGCGCGAAAGTTTTTCCGAAAAAATCCGAGCCGGCGGAAATCGGAGCGGCGACTTTTTTGATTTTTATATTTTCAAGAAGTTTTTCCAAATTGCGGCGATTTGTTTCGTCAGCAAACCAATCGCGGACTGACTTGGCCACTACGGGACCGATGCCGCTTACCTCTTCCAATTCTTCAAAAGACGCGCCCTGAATTTTCTTTATGTCTTTGAAATGTTCGGCAATGTCATTCGCCGTTTCCTCCCCGACTTGAGGAACAGAAAGGGCGATAAGCAGGCGCGCCAACGACACATTTTTTGATTTTTCAATTGAAGAAATCAGGTTGTCGGCCGATTTCTCGGCAAATCTCGGAAGGTTCAAAAGGTCGCCCTTTTTCAAAGTGAATATGTCTCCGTAAGAAGAAACAAGGCCGTTGTCAATCAGCTGGTCAATAATCTTCGGGCCAAGACCTTCGATGTCAAAAGCTTTTTTTGAAGCGAAATAATAGAGTCTTCTTTTTTGCTGGGCGAAAGAATTTTTATTTACGCACCGATAGGCGACTTGGCCCGGGATTCTTTCAATTCTGCCGTCATCGCCGCAAGCGGCGATTTTTTCAGGAAAAACAAAAGGCGTCTCCTTACCCGTCCTCATCTCTTTAATCACGGAAACAATGTCCGGAATCACATCTCCGGCTTTCTGCAAAACCACAGTGTCGCCTATCCTTGCGTCAAGCCGCTTGATCTCGTCTTCGTTGTGAAGCGTCGCTCTTGAAACCACCGAGCCGGCGACCGATACGGGGCGGAGACGCGCCACGGGAGTGACTACTCCCGTCCTTCCCACTTGCAAGGCGATGTCTTCCACGACTGTAGTCACCTGTTCCGCCGGAAATTTAAAAGCAATGGCGTATCTCGGCGACTTCCCAGTATAGCCCAGCGCTTCTTGGTAGGCGCGCTTGTTGACTTTTATAACCGCCCCGTCAATCAAATAATCTTCTTTCTGAGCGCGCTTTTGCCACTCTTTCCAATATTTTACGATATCGTCAACCGTCCGGCATAATCTGAAATTTTTATTCACTTTAAAACCTAGGCGCCGGATAAATTCCAATTCTTCAATTTGAGTCGCGGGCATTTTACCGCTTGCGTAAGCGATGTCATAAATGAACGAATCAAGTTTTCTCTCTTTGGCGATTTTCGGGTCAAGCTGGCGGATTGAACCGGCCGCCACATTTCTTGGATTGGCGAAAAGCGGCTCTCCTTTTTTCTCCCGTTCTTTATTAAGCTCGGCGAAATTTTTCTTGCTCATCCACACTTCCCCTTCAAGAATCATATCAAGCGGCTCCGCGAGCTTGAGCGGAAGCGATTCTATCGTTTTAATGTTTCGCGTGACATCTTCCCCAACCTTACCGTCGCCTCTCGTCACGGCTCGAACAAACAAGCCCTTCTCGTAATGAAAAACCACTTTCAGCCCGTCAATTTTCAATTCGCAAACATATTCCGTGTGGGAGTCCGGCTCCCTCTTGGGAGTTGAGCTCCCAAGTTCTTTTTTTAATGCCTTTTTCACCCGCTCGTCAAAATTCCTTATGTCTTCTTCGGTAAAAGCGTCGCCGAGAGACCACTGCGGGACTTTATGAATGATCTTCTCGAATTCTTTAAGCGGTTCGCCGGCGACTCTCTGCGAAGGCGAATCGGAAGTTGTGAGTTCCGGATATTCAGACTCAATCTCCGACAGTTCGCGCTTGAGCGAATCAAGCGCGGCGTCGGAGATTTCCTGTTTGTCCAAAACATGATAGAGATAACGATGCCGTTCTATCGTCTTTTTCAATTTATTCAGCCTCTCTATTATTTCGCGCGGGGATTTCATTGATGGCTGTTAGTTTATGACTTCTTAAAAACTTAAGGACGGCAACTGACGGCTATAAACTTTATCTACATATTTGTAATTATGGTGGCGCGCAATCCTCTTTCGACTTTCCGACCTGCCGCGCCGCAAATATTATGTCCTTGAGATTCAATTACCGTTAACATCTGCCCTGGTTTGGGAGAATTCGGATTTTTTGAAATCGTGACGTCAAAACAAGATCCGTTTACATCAGTCACTGGAATATCTGAAGCGGATGTTAATACTGACAATCCGCTTTGCGTAAAACTATTGTTAACCGTAGCACCGTTGCATTTGGCCGAAATAGCTCCCGCGCGCGCAACTTCAGAAGCATCGGTGGATGTGGCAAACGCATTCCGTTTCAAATTCCAATAAAGGGCGCATTCCATCCCGCTGTTCGCGGCGTAGAAAGCCACTTGCGATTCCCTTCCCGCCGTTGAAATGGTTGTTTCCTTTAAAGCAAGGTTGAAAATGGAAAACCCTACGACTACAAGCAAGCTGGCGACAAGAACGGAAAACAGCATCGCGAACCCGCGATTAGGTTGTAGGTTGTAGGTTGTAGGTTGTAGTAGGAAGCCGACAGATTGTAGGTTTTTATTTTTCATAAATTTATCTCCAGTTGAATATTCTTGTGTTGATGACAAGATTTCTATCTTTGCTTTTATCTTTCCAAGACATCGTCACGGTAATTAGCGCTTCGATGTTTGGTTGAGTGAGAGACGGGGTCACGGTGACAGATCTGGTGAACGGCGAATCGTTCCCTCCGACGCTATAAGCATAAATATTATCCGCGCCAAACTTAAGAAGCTGACATCCGCTGCCAGGACAAGTTTGAATTCCGTTTTCGCTTAAATAGAGCTGTCTGGTATCCACCGCGCACGATGAGGCGCACTTATTAGTGATTCCATCAAGCCAACCAGCGCCAGACGCGACATTCTGATCGCTCCAATTTCTCAAATATTCTATAGCGTCTTGAGCGAGATATGAGGCGATAATCTGATCTTTAGCGTAAATGGCCGAAGCCAGTCCTTTTTGAGATATGGTGAGAGGGCTGGCGACGGCTACCATTAGGATGGAGATGGCGACGAGAGTTTCGACGAGAGTGAAGCCGCGGTAAGGTTTTAGGTTATAGGTTAGAGGTTTTAGGTTTTTAGGAATAAGAAACCGGCAAATAACATCGGATGTTTTGCGGGTGATTTTTTTAATTATAAATTTCATACGAAACAGATGATATTTTAGTCAACTAAAACGACCT
>JAGXAA010000085.1 GCA_018971765.1 Patescibacteria group bacterium | reverse complement strand
TCTGGTATTTTGGCGTGGCATCCCGATAGACTTGCTCGCAACTCGGTAGATGGAGGGAAAATCATCTACCTCGTTGATACTGGCGTAATTGTAGAGATGAAATTTCCAACTTTTTGGTTTGATCCGACACCGCAAGGAAAATTCATGCTCTCAATCGCTTTTTCGCAATCCAAGTATTATGTTGATAACTTGTCGGAGAACATTAAGCGCGGACATAGAAACAAAGTGAAGGAAGGAATATGGCCTCAAATGTCTCCGATTGGATATGTGAACGAGAAAGGAAAAGGTATTGTGCCACATCCCGAACTTTCGATTTTGGTGAAAAAGACATTTGAGGCATATTCAACTGGAAACTTCACTTTGCGGGAAGTCCGCGACAAATTTAACGCGCTTGGATTGAAGCGAAAAAGCGGCAGAGAGCTTGCGGTGTCGAATTATCAAAAACTTCTCAAAAATCCTATTTACACTGGTCTAATGCGATATAACGGAGAGATTTTTGAGGGAAAGCACGAACCGATTATTTCAAAGAAACTTTTTGATACAGTGCAAGAAGTGATGAGCCGAAAATCTAAACCTCATAGCAAAGGATTGAAGCCATATATCTATCGCGGATTTTTCCGTTGCGGAGAATGTGGTTGTTTCATTACTACCGAAACGCAGAAGGGTCATAATTATTTGCGATGTACTAAACGGAAAAATCCTTGCTCGCAAAAATATACTCGTGAGGAAATCATCACTTCCGAAATTCAAAAGGAAATCAAAAAAGTTTCTTTGCCAGACGATTGGGCTAAATGGATGTTAGCGGAAAATGAAAAAGATAAATTGGTGGAAGCCCAATCGTCTACGCTTTTTGCAGACAAAACAAAAGCCGAAATTTCTCTTTTGGATTCCAAGATTGAGAAGCTGATGAACGCATATTTAGAAAACGCACTTTCGCTAGAGGAATATCGAGACGCTAAGAACGCTCTTGTCGCTTCAAAACAGCTTCTCAAAGAGAAATTATCGGCTTTTGAGCAAAAAGCGAATAATCGGTTCGAACTTACCGAAAAGTTTTTGAAATTCAATATGGAATTGGCAAACGAGGGAACAAATGAAGAAAAACTTCATTTGTTCAAAAAAGTCGGTTCGAACTTTCAAATTAAGGATCGAACCGTCTTTTTTGAGCCACGCGGAGCGTGGAAAAACCTTTTGGATTCGGGAATTTTTGGCGGGAATGCGTTTGTGTCGCGCCTGCGGCGCGACCCCATTTCGGCTTCCAATTCCGATTTTCAATTTTGGCGGTGTGTATTGGACGAAGTTCGAAACTATTTCGGACAAAATCCGCAGGATTTTGACGAATGACACTTGCGCCTCGGCCGCGCTCGACAAGCTCGCGCGGGGCAAAACCCAAAAATTTCCTATCATTTTTATTTGCGGCTCCCCCCACACCCCCCGCCGCGAAGCGGAAAATTTGAAAGGAAGGAAATTTTTGGTTTTGCTGCCGCCGCTTCACTTTCAACATACTTGTAATATATCACATTATTGTCATACAACACAATATTTTGCTACAATACATCTGTGAATATGAAAACCCCAACATCCAAACTTGGCAAAAACATCAAGCGCATACGCGAGCAAAAGGAAATGTCGCAAGGCGACATTTGCCGCGCGGTCGGGCTTGATCGTGCTTAAATGAGTAATATTGAAGCGGGTAAAGGCAATCCCACGCTTGCCAACATTGAGAAAATCGCTCAAGCGTTGGGAGTATCAAGCGACGAGCTTTTGAAATAAATTTATGGCCAGAGAAGCATCAGTCAAACATCTTACAAATGCGAAACGATCAAAGAATGATGAGTTTTATACTCAATATAGCGATATTCAAAAAGAGATTGAGGCGTATTTGGAATACAACTCAAAAGTATTTCGAGGCAAGGTGGTGTATTGCAACTGCGACG
>JAGXAA010000084.1 GCA_018971765.1 Patescibacteria group bacterium | reverse complement strand
TCCGCCCCTCGGCACCAGAATAGAACTAATGGATTCCGAAGAAGCTAATGTATGGGCGTGCCGAAGGCACGCCCATGGCTTTTGCGTTTGTTTTGCGGGGGGATTTTGAGCCGCGCCTGCGGCGCGGCGCACGGTTTTGTTTTGGAGGAGGAGGTTCGAAATCCAATGCAATTTTTCCTATCTATACAAAAAGAATTTTGCTATAATCTTTTTATGGAACAAAAATTCTTTTTGGACGCCCGCAAGTCCACCGATGTCGAGGACAAGCAGGTGTTGAGTATCGAAGCGCAACAGGAAGAATTAAATCGAATGAAAGAATCGGCAATCGCCGATGGCAAAATGTTTTACAATGAAAACGGAGAATTTGAATACGCTCTCGCTCCGAAGGGAGAAAAATCTCGTCTCGGAGAAAAGCAATGGCTCGAAGTAAGAAGTAACTTTTTCAAGAATTGGTATGGTGACTGGGAAAACAACCCCGAAGAAGCGAGCAAATTTATTGACGAGAATGGTGAGCCACTGATTCTCTATCACGGCACTACGAGAAAATTTGACGCTTTTTCCCACGAAGCACCGAAGACTTTTGATTTAGACAATGTTAAGGGAGCTTTTTTCCTGACTTCCGACAAAAAATTTGCCGAAGCCGAATATGGAAAATTCAAACATAATTTGATCATAGATACAATGAGAAAATTCAATGAAGTATTTTTTGACGGCAAAGCCACCGAATGGGGCGTTCTCATAGACAAATGGAATGATTTTGTCCGATCTGCGGGAACCGAAAAAGTCAATTTCAAAAAAGAAGTTCCTGACGGGAGAGGAGGACATTATAGCTGGACTATGGTTGAGTTTGACGGAAAACCAATTTTTCCTACCGATGAAATAGAAAAAATTTGGGATAGCAAAGTCCCCGAAAATTTTAATGAACAAGATTATGAAATTGACCATTGGGAAGGTAAGGAAATTTTATTACCAAAAAACTCAAAACAAATATTGATGGAATTATTTATAAATTCCAAAAATCCGAATTATAAGGAAGTGAAAAGTGGAAATGATCAATTTGAAATGGACAGGCTTTTTGCGCAAGGCATGATTGAGAAGGGTGTTTATGCAACAGATAAATCAACACAACACATTTTAAGCGACCCAAGTTTTCGCTCAAAACCTGAAACTGATTCGGTGGCTGTCAAACTTAGCAATGGACACCTCGCTGTGGCAATTTTTGAGGCAAGTCAAGCAAAATCAGCTCGCGGTAATAATGGACTTTTTGTCGGCCAATCTGCTAATATTTACGAGTAGTTGATCGCAAAATGAGTTCTGACTTTTTCAAACAAACACTACCCGATTGAATTTTAGCGTTATGACGAACACTTTTTCTTTTTCCAAAATTGATTTTGAATTTTTGATCAAAGTCCCAGAAATTCATTTTTCATAACATCTCGGTGCGTCGTCATCCTGTAGCGACGCATACCCATTAGAATTCCTAGGCCGACAAAACTGCCTAAAAGATGCGTCCCGCCATAACTCATAAACGGAAGAGTGATGCCTGTCACGGGCAACAGTCCTATGTTCATACCGGCATTGATGACAAAATGGCTCATAAAGAGAATGGCTAACCCCGCGCCGTAGAGAATTTCAAAATTCGTGGCTCCTTGATAGGCGTTCGAAATTATTCGCCAAACCAAAATTCCATACAGAGAAAAAAGCAAGATGACTCCGAAGAATCCCCACTCTTCGGCGTAAGCCGCGAAAATAAAATCGGTCTGATATTCCGGCAGAAACTTGAGCTTTGACTGGGTGCCGTATCCTATCCCCTTGCCGAAGAGCCGCCCGGAGCCGACAGCGATTGTCGACTGATAAGCGTTATATCCGGCGCCGCGAATATCAGACAGAGGATACGCAAAAGTTATTATCCTTTTTTTCTGATAATCTTTAAAAACATAGCCCCACAGACCG
>JAGXAA010000031.1 GCA_018971765.1 Patescibacteria group bacterium | reverse complement strand
AAATATTTCCGCCATCGGTTTTTTTATGAAAGGCGACGAGTGGGGAATAGAACTCAAAGAAGGAGAAAAAATAAATCTGGTCGCCACGATGGAGAAATCAATGTTCCGAAATTTTCCGGAATTGAGACTCCGCATCGTGGATATTTTAATTTCTTAATTTGGTACTCCGACTACCAAGCGACTTGGTAGTCGGAGTACCAAATTTTGCGGATTCACTGTGTTATAATTTTTCTATGACAAAAGATGAAATACTAATCTGGAGTGATGGTGCGTCAAGAGGAAACCCGGGACAGGGAGGGTGGGGCGTTATCATAGTTTCATCAGAAAAAGAAGTCGTTGAGCTCGGCGGCGGGGAAGAACACACGACTAATAACAGAATGGAACTCACTGGCGCTATATCCGCCCTGTCTTTTGTTTCAAAAAATAATTTTACGACCGCCGAAAAGATTTTGATTCATACCGACTCAAGTTATGTGATAAACGGAATTACAAAATGGGTTTACGGATGGAGAAAAAATAATTGGCAGACCTCGCAGAAAGAAGATGTTGTAAATCGCGATTTGTGGGAAGAATTATTTTCACTCGTGGCAGGGAAAAAAATCGAATGGAAATATGTCGCGGGGCACAGCGGAACTCCGGGTAATGAAAGATGCGATGAGATCGCGACATCTTTTGCTGATGGAAATATTCCTTCCCTATATAGAGGATCTTTATCTGATTACCCGGTTTCACTTTTTGATTTATCAGATGTTTCTCCTGTTGGAAATAAAAACAAGAAAAATAAATCACGTTCAAAAGCGAAAGCGTATTCGTATTTAAGTATGATTGATGGAATAATTATGAAACACAAATCGTGGGAAGAATGCGAAAAAAGAGTCAAAGGCAAAAGCGGAGCAAAATTCAAAAAAGCGCTGAGCGCGGAAGAGGAGGAACAAATTGAGAAAGAATGGATGGAATAAAAAATCGGGACAAGTCCAACAGGGCTTGTCCCGATTAACCTTCTCCGTCCAAGAATGATTGTCTCTCGTATTCATCCAGATGTCTCAACGAATAATCATTATTCAGTCCTAAAGCAATCATGAAAATGACCGTTTCAATAAAACCTTTCGCCGCCAGCTTAACCAATTTAATATTTTTATATAACTTCAAACTGTTAAAAAAGAGCAAAAATGGAAGGATTGCGACAAGTACCGCTGAAAAAATTATCATTTATAAAAACCTCCTTTCTTATCTTAGAATAAATTATATTTTTAATAAGTCAAAGAAGAAATGCTAGTATTTGAGAATGGGCAATCTTAAACCGTTTTATATCTTCGCTTTCGGATTCACGGGAGGGGTGTTTTTAAACTCGTTTCATAAAATGGGATTTTCCTTTTTTCTTTTGTCGCTTGTGATTGCTTTGGCGGTATTTATTTACGGGAAATTTTTATTGGCTGACGCGGTGAATAAGAAGACAATTTTTCTCGCCTCTTTTTTTATCTTCGCTTTCGCTCTGGGGCTCTTGCGCTACGAGATAAAAGATTTGCCCGCGCGCGATGCGATGTTGGACAAACATTTGGGACAGAAAGTCCTTATTGAGGGTGTCGTTTTGGACGAGCCGGACAAAAGAGAGAACGGAGTCAAACTTACTTTGAATTTTAAAAACTTGGTAGAGGACGGGAAAATTTTTTCGGCGAAAGGCAGGGGAATAATGATAACTGATTTTTATCCTGAATACCGCTACGGCGACCTTTTGAAGATAGAAGGCAAACTCCAAAAGCCGAAAAATTTTCAAAGTGAAAATGGGAAATCTTTTGACTATGCTTCCTATCTGGCGAAAGACGACATTCTCTATGAGATAGCGTTTCCAAAAGTCGAACTGATCTCGCAAGGGAACGGCAATTTTATCAAAACAAAACTCTATGAATTTAAAAATATATTCATCGGCAATTTCAGTCAGTCCATACCCGAGCCACATTCGTCGCTTTTGAGCGGACTACTTCTCGGAGCTAAACAATCGCTCGGCAAGGATTTACTCGCGGATTTCAGAAAGGCGGGGGTAATTCACATCGTCGTATTGTCCGGCTACAACATCACGATAGTCGCCGAAGCGATTATGTCCGCTTTCTCTTTCCTTCCGAAATTCGGCAGTATCTCTTTAGGGGCGTTGGGAATTATTTTGTTCGCAATTATGACAGGCGGAAGTGCGACCGTCATCCGCGCTTCGGCGATGGCGCTCTTGGTCGTCCTTGCCAAAGCGACGAGGAGGCAATATGACATCACTCGCGCCCTCATCATCGTTGGGCTTTTTATGCTTATTCAAAATCCAAAGATTCTTGTTTTTGATTCTTCATTCCAACTTTCTTTTCTAGCCACACTCGCTTTGATTTATGTTTCGCCGATAGTTGAGAAGAAATTGCAATTCATTCCGGCGAAATTCAAACTCCGCGAATTCGCCACCGCGACTGTTTCCACCCAGATTTTCGTCTTACCACTCCTTTTATACAAAATGGGGGAGCTCTCGCTCGTCGGACTGCCGGTCAATATTCTCATCTTGGCATTCATCCCTCTCACGATGCTTTTCGGATTCCTCACCGGCGCGATATCATTCATTAGCGTCGCTCTCTCGATCCCGTTCGCCTTCGCCTCTTACGCCTTCCTCTCCTACGAGCTCAAGGTAGTGGAAATTTTCTCTTCGCTCCCTTTCGCTTCAATATCCGTCCCGTATTCCCCCGCGTGGCTTATGGTCGGGATTTATTTCGTGTATGGAATTATTATTCACAGGATAACTGCCGAGAATATCAAAAACTAAAGACCTTTGACTCCTTTTGTGTGCTATATTGTATTGCTAAATCGTTGAAAATAATGATAGAATATTTTTATGAATGTGCTAGAAATGAAAAATAAAATATCGCCGGTTCTTAAAAAATATGGCATTAAGCGAGCCGCTGTCTTCGGCTCTGTTTCGCGCGGGGACGATAGTCCAAAAAGCGATGTTGATATTATGGTTTCTCTTGGAAAGCCGATGGGCATGTTTGCTTATATGGGATTGGTACGAGAAATAGAAAAAAAACTTGACCGGAAAGTGGATTTGGTCACCGAAAACAGCATTAACAAGTTCGTTCGACCATACATACAATCAGATTTAAAAACAATATATGAAAGATGATAATGTGTACATTCAACAGATGTTGGATGCTGTCCGAAAAATAGAAATCTTCACTGCCGACATGAATCGCGCAAATTTTGGCTCGGATGAAAAGACACAAAGCGCGGTAATTATGCAACTTATGCTTATCGGAGAGATTTCAAAAAAGATTTCCGTTAAAACTAAAAGTTCAATAGACTTGCCGTGGAAAGATATTGCAGGATTCAGAGACAAAGCCGTTCATGATTATTTTGAAGTTGATCTGGATGTGGTATGGAACACAATAATCGGCGATGTTCCTATTCTCAAATCTAAACTGCAAACAGTTAAGAAATTTTAGTTTGCGATCTCAAAGTCGTGGAAATTTTCTCCTCGCTCCCTTTCGCCTCAATTTCCGTCCCGTATTTTCCCGCGTGGCTTATGGTCGGTGTTTATTTGGCATATGGGGTGGTGATTTATAGGATGACTCAAAATGGAAGCATCATCCTTGTGAAAGATTAGTTAAACTTGTGTATGAATCAGAGTATCGCTATAAAGTTATTATGATTTATTTTTCAAAGCTTCAGGAGCTCGTCTAATCGTATGCACCAGTAGATTAAGAGCAGATTCAACTCTTTTCAGATCGCAATTTTTAGCGCGAGGTTTGCTAAGGTGAAAAGTATTTCTAACATCGTTTAATTCTAAAATATCATCGGCGGTCTTTTCTTGTATAAGTTTTTTGATCTTAAAAAAAGTTACGAGATCATACAGACCGATTTGATGTTCTTTCTTGTCCAATCTCTCTTGGACAGCAATCACTATCGGTAAACCTATTTTTTCACGATGCTCATATTCTAAAGGTAAGGTCTGCACAAATTTATATTCAATGTACTCGATTTTTTCTCCACGCACTTTATAGAAATAAAGCAGTACGGCTTCTATGACGGACACAACGTATAAAATTATGACCCTGTATGTTTCTTCCCGATATATCTCTTTCTGCCTGGCATCTTTTGATTGTTCAGAAAGCGCGAAAATATATTCAATAGAATCCTCTAATGTTTTTCGAAGCTCATTATCTTTTATGAAGTCGAGGTCGTCCATAAATTCAAGCAGACTTTTTTTGCGTCATCTTAAGCAGTTTGGAAAGGGATGGTAACCCTTCTTTTTTTAAAACTGTATGCAGTTGAGCATCAGATCGATAGTCTAAATCGACTCCATATTTTTTTTCTATGGTTTTTACCAATGTGTCTCCTCTTTTTTTGTGAATTTTTTTACTCATGGTCATAAATATAACACGATTTACTCAAATTTCACATTCGCCAACAAGTAATTGTGCTTGAGAGATATGAATATTGAAATTACTCAGTTGGTTTAGAAATATTTTTATTTACTTTCCTTTTTATTATTAGAGTTGTAATTAAATTAATTACACCAAACAAAAATAATAAATCGCCAAGGACACCAATAGCATGAAAAACTGTCCCCTCTAAGAAACGACCGATTAAATCGAGAGCCAAACCTAAACCAAGAAGCACTTGCCATGAAATATTTTTTTTCATAATTTTATTAATTATTAATAATATAAATCTGCATCACTGAGATGCAAGTATCAGTGCGGTTACCCAAGAAGAAATTATTGTTAACAATAGGATGATTAAAAAGATAGAGCCTTTGTCCCTTTTTACCCAAGCATTTTGACCAAGTGTTTTAAATATTTTGATAATTTTTTTGAAATTTTTTGATATCCAATAAATCCCATAAGAAATCAACAATCCTATGAAAATCCACGGAAGTAAATTTTCATAAAACCATTTGAAAGAATCTGTTCTGAAAAAAGCAATACCTCCAATAATGAGATAAAAACCAACAAACCCCACCCCTGCAATTACTGGTATGATCCAAATACTCCTTAAAATACTTTTACCTTCTTCACTTAGTAACAGGACACCAATTGCAATAATTGTAAGTAGTATATAAATAAGAGTCATAAATTTTCACCAATTTGTTTAAGTCTAACACTCAAGCGGTCTTTTTCAAAACTAAATTAGATAGATCTTTTGAAATTCTCCTCCGCCACGGTCCAATTTATGTTGTCAAAAAATGCCGAGACATAGTCTTTCTTTTGAGAGGGGAGATAGTCAATCATAAAAGCATGCTCCCACATATCAATTCCCATTATGAAAGAAAGCCCTGAGAGATTGCCGATATGGTGCTCGTCAACCCATGTATTTAAGAGACTTTTTGTCTGCGGGTCGTAGAATAAAACTGCCCAGCCGATGCCGCGAGTTAGGGCGATAGACTTGAATCGGGTAAGCCAGTTGTCAAAACTGCCCCAAGTTTCGGAGATGGATTTTTTAAGCGCGCTTTTGTCATCCAAAAATTTCGCCCCACCTTCCAAAGAGCGGAAATAATATTCGTGATTCCTCATTCCGCAGAATTCAAAACCGAACCGTCTTTGAAGTTCCGCCAAAAGATAATCGTTCTTTTCCGCGTCTTTGGATAACTCATCAATTTTTTCAAGAATCAAATTAGAATTTTTAACATAGCCGGCGTAGAGTTTGAGATGCTCCTCAACATTTTTCGCCGATATTCCTTTAAGCTCCGGAATTTTAAATTTTATTTCTTCAAATTTTTTCATAGTTTTCTGTTAGACTATTGATAATAGGGGATAATATCACAAAATCACAACTTCCAGATATGAAAAAGAACAACAAACCCAAACTATATTTTTTGCTAGGATTTTTACTGGTTAATATTTTCATCTGGCGTACCGTCTTCACGGAAGACAGGCAAGGGGTTCTCAGAGTTTCATTTTTGGACATTGAGCAGGGCGACGCGATTTTCATAGAAGCGCCGAGTGGAAATCAAGTCTTGATTGACGGCGGACCGAATAAAATAGTTTTGAAAAAACTCGCCGAAATTATGCCGTTTTATGACCGAACGATTGACGCCGTGATCGCGACTCATCCGGATAAAGACCATATTGGCGGATTGGTTGATGTATTGAAAAATTACCGTATTGACTTTGTGATGGAACCGGGCGTTTCTTCAGACACTGGCGCGTATCAAGAATTGGAGAAAATTATAGCGGAGAAAAAACTGCCGAGAATTTTAGCGAGAAGGGGAATGTCGCTCAATCTCGGAGATGGCGCGCACCTCAATATCTTATTTCCCGACCGAAATACCGATGGCTGGGAAACCAACACCGCTTCAATCGTGGCGAAGCTTGTCTATGGAAACAATTCCTTTCTTCTCACCGGCGATTCGCCGATAGCGATAGAAAAATATCTGTCTATGATTGACGGCAAAAATCTGCAAAGCGATGTCCTGAAAGCCGGACATCACGGCTCTCGCACATCCACCTCTGAATCTTTCGCCAATCTCGTCTCTCCGGAATACGCTGTCATCTCCGCCGGCAAAAACAACAAATACGGTCATCCGCATAAAGAAGTCTTGGATATTTTGGAAAAAATTAAGTCAAGAATTTTAAAAACTTACGAGTTGGGGACTATTTCGTTTAGCTCGGATGGGGAGAATATTAGGTTGTAGGATTTAGGTGGTAGGTTACAGGAGAGAATGGGAATTGAAAATCAAGGGGTAACTCAATATATTTTCATTGCGGTATGTTAAAATAAATTTATGCAAAAAGATTACGGAGAATGGCACAAGAAAAAGAAAATTTTGAATGAAAGAGATGATGTGAACAAGATCTTTTTTCGTGAAAAAGAAGTGTGGTGGACCGCTCTAGGAGTAAACATTGGATTTGAACAGGACGGCAAGGGCGAAGAATTTCGTAGACCAGTTTTGATACTGAAAAAATACAACAAATATCTAGTGCTTGTTGTTCCACTGACGACAAAAATTAAAAAGGGTAATAAATATTATGTGGACTGTTCAATTACGAATAATACTATTCCGCGTATGGCGATTATATCTCAAGTCCGTCCCATTGATACAAAACGATTAATAGACAAACTCAGAGTAGCTGACGAAGATTCATTCGCTAAAATCAAAGACGCAATCAAAGCTATGCTTTGATTGCGTCTTTGAACTTGTCTGATTCGCCGTGAGGCGAACCGAGCCCTAAGGCCATTTGTGCTTACACTGTATATAATCGCCTTATTTAAGTCAAGGTAAATTTGATTCCGTGAATGCAATTACTTCCTCTTTCCTAATAAGCCAACAGCTACAAGCTAAAAGCTGTTTTTAAACAAGTCCCGCTTTCTTGAGCGTGGCGTAAGCGCCGTTTTTTTGAATGGTTTTTATCGCTTTGGTGGAAAGAGTGAGGATGACGAATTTGTTCAGTTCAGGAACAAAAATTCTTTTTTTCTGCAAATTGGCATACTTCCTGACTTTTCCGGTAGGATTGAACTGCGTGGCGCGGGTGCGGTTGCTGTAACCGCCACCGACGAGAGAACTTTTTTTAGTTATTGGACAGATTTTTGCCATAGATTTAATTAGGTTTTAGGGGCTAGGTTATAGGTTTTAGGTTTAAGATAGGAAAATTAATTTCTAAATTTTTATCTTTCCTAAAACCTAACACCTAGAAACTATAACCTTTCTCAGTTTGACCAAGATATGTTAGCATAAGTTTTACAATATGCAAGAAACGGAAATCGTATTTTCAATAATGATATTGATAATGTCAGTGGTCATCCACGAAGTGTCGCACGGTTGCGCGGCTTTATATTTCGGCGACGAGACCGCTCGTTATCAAGGAAGGCTTACTTTGAACCCGCTCAAGCACCTGGATTTGACTGGCTCCGTGATTATTCCTCTGCTACTCATAATCTCGAAATCCGGTTTCGTATTCGGCTGGGCAAAGCCCGTTCCGATCAATCCGTATAATTTTAGAAACAGAAAATGGGCGGAACCGATTGTCGCTTTGGCGGGCCCCCTTTCCAACATTTCATTGGCTATTATTTTCGGCTTGCTTATAAGATTCGGCGATAGTTTGGGAATTTTGAGTCCGTCTTTTGTCCATATCGCCGGTTATGTGGTTTTGATTAATCTTATCCTCGCCATATTCAATCTCATACCGATCCCCCCGCTTGACGGATCGCACCTGCTTTTCTCAGCGCTTTCCGAACGATACGCCAATATCAAAATAACGCTTCAGCGATTTGGCTTCATTTTCGTGCTCATTTTCATAATCTTCCTCTGGCCGTTTGTGACAAAATACGTTCTTTATCTCGCGTCACTTTTGACGGGGTGAATTCGCTTGCATTTTTTTGAGCCGCGTAGTAATGTGTTTGTTATCAGCTTGAGAGCTTAACTAGCCGGAAAAGCTAGTTAATTTTTTTAAGACTTAATAGTTCGCAATAATGCCGACAATAAATCAATTGGTGAGAAAAAACAGAAAAAAAGTCAACCGCAAAATAAAAGCGGTGGCTTTAATGCGCAGTTTCAACACTATCAAGAACAGACCTAGATTTTTCCCATCCCCTTTTAAAAGAGGCGTTTGCGTGAAAGTAACGACAAAGACTCCCAAAAAGCCTAACTCCGCCATCAGAAAAATCGCCAGAGTGCGATTGACCAACGGAATGGAAGTAACGGCCTATATTCCGGGAATAGGTCACGCGCTTCAGGAACATTCCGTCGTGCTTTTGCGCGGAGGAAAAGTGAAAGATGTCGGTCTTCGCTATACCATCGTCAGAGGCATGCTTGACGCCACAGGAGTGGAAAACAGAAAGAAAGGCCGAAGCCAATACGGCGCAAAAAGGCCTAAAAAGGCCTAAAAAGGGCTAAAATGGAAAAACCAAAACCATGAGAAGAAAGATAAAAAATAAAAGAGAATTGCGACCCGACTCGGTTTTCAATTCAACAAAAGTCGCCAAATTCACCAATTACATAATGGAAAGGGGCAAAAAGACGGTTGCCAGAAAAGTGGTCTATGACGCTTTTGAATTGATTAAAGAGAAGACAAAGACGCAAAATCCGATGGAAATTTTTGACACCGCCCTCAAAAACACCGTTCCCAATCTGGAAGTCAAGTCAAGAAGAGTGGGTGGTGCAAACTATCAAGTCCCGATAGAAGTGACTCCTCAAAGAAAAACGGCTCTTTCCATGAAATGGATTATTGACGCGGCGAGAAATAAAAAAGGCGCGCCGATGAGAGTCAAGCTTGCCGACGAGATAATCGCCGCGAGCAAGAATGAAGGTGAAGCGGTCAAGAAGAGAGAAAACACCCACAAGATGGCCGAAGCCAACAAGGCGTTCGCGCACTTCGCGTGGTAAGTTGTAGAAAGCTTTTAGATTATTAGAAAAAATGAGAAAAATAATATTTATTTCAATTGCCGCTATTTCATTACTTGCGCAGATTGCAAATCCTTTATGGTGGTTTGCGTGTCTTATGTCTTTAGCTGCTGTAATTTCTTTGCCAGCAAGTCCGATCGTAATTCTTGAAGTAATAATGATTGTGGCAATGTTCATTGCCCCAATCTGGTCAATTATTTTTGCAATAAAACTAAAAAGCGAAGAAATATATAGCCATAAGAAAGATAAATATTTTCTTATTATCAATATAATAGCTATAATCTTATTTTTAGGTGTTATTGTCTTACAATGGCGGATTTGAAGTAAGCATGATGTTTCCTTAAATTTACCCTTGTTAATGGTTAAAAAAGCATGTAAATAATTTTTGTAAAATTTTTAAAAATAATTTTGTGATTATTAAATACAACATTAAATTTAATATTTAAAATTGAAACATGAACAGAGATTACCCATTAGAAAAAGTTAGAAATTTCGGGATTATTGCCCACATTGACGCCGGAAAAACGACGACTTCCGAGCGTATTTTGTATTACACGGGCGCGCCCCACAAAATCGGAGAGGTGCACGAAGGCGAGGCGACCACCGACTGGATGGAACAGGAAAAAGAGAGAGGCATCACTATCACTGCCGCCGCCATCACTTGTTTTTGGGTTCCGACTTATGAAAAAGGCGATGCGAGCAAAAAACACAGATTCAATATCATTGACACGCCGGGCCATGTGGACTTTACCGTGGAAGTGGAGCGCTCTCTTAAAGTTTTGGACGGAGGAGTGGTCGTCTTTG
>JAGXAA010000030.1 GCA_018971765.1 Patescibacteria group bacterium | reverse complement strand
GATAGGCTTTTTCAAAGGATGGAATCAAATTAGCGAATTCCTGATAGCTTAACCCCGTCAAGGCTTTCATCGCTCTGGGGTCGCGAGAGAGTTTTTGGATGTTCATGCCGATATTGTATCAAAAAAGTCTATATGGCAACAGGTCTAATCAATAAAATTCGGCCAAGACATCCAGAAAATTACGGCAACACTTTATTATGAACTATAGCGTTTATCTTATCCCCACCCTCTCTGCAATTCCGCAAAAAACGGATGAGGATAAGCGCGGCGCTTTAATTCATAATCTTTCTCAATTCATCCTGATGTTTCCGCATCACTTCCATAGTGGCGGACATTTGATCTTTGCCTTCTTTCATCTTGGCTTGGACTTCCATCGCGACACTCTGAAAAAAATCAGGGTTCTTTTCTATGGCATTGAGCATCTTTTCCTGCTCCGCCTCCGGCAAATCCTTCATCTTGGACTTAAGCATCTTCTTCATCAAAAAATTTTTAAAAAATGACATTTTGTTTGAATCTATAAATTATTAATGATTTTATATTAACAAATTAAGTCGGAATGGGCAAAAAATTAGACAGGGCATCATTCAAGCCCGATGTGGTATTCATACATATGGCGATAGCGACCGTCCAGTATTTGCATCAGTTCATCGTGCGTTCCGGATTCAATAATTCGTCCTTTGTCCAGCACTAAAATTCTATTTGCTTTACGGACGGTACTCAAGCGGTGCGCGACAATCAATGTCGTTCGTCCGCGCATCAACTCTTCCAGAGAATTCGTGATAAATCGCTCCGTTTGCGAGTCCAGCGCGCTTGTAGGTTCGTCTAAAATAAGTATGCGCGGATCGCGGAGTATAGCCCGCGCAATCGCTATACGCTGTTTTTGCCCGACCGAAAGCTTAACTCCTCGTTCTCCGACCATCTGATTGTATTTCTTTGGAAATGATTCAATGAAAATATCCGCGTGAGCTTTGCGCGCCGCTTCTTTCATTAAATCATCCGTTGCAAGAAAATTGCCGTAACGAATGTTCGTCCCGATAGTGTCGTTAAAAAGCACCACTTCTTGAGGCACCACGGCAATATGCTCGCGATGAAAACCAAGGTCAATATTCCGCGTGTCTACGCCGTCCACCAATATCTTTCCTTTTTTCGGAAAATAATAACCTGACACAAGGTCAATGAAAGTGCTTTTGCCTCCGCCCGACTCTCCCACAAGCGCGACGATTTCTCCTTGCTTAATGGATACATTTATATCGTCAAGCACCGTGCCGCCACTTTTACCGTACGAAAAAAATACATTTTTAAACTCAATGTTGCCGGAATATTTTTTTGGCTTTTCGGCGCCTCCAGTATAATGATGCTCCGCAGGTGTGCTCAAAATCTCATCGGCGCGATCAATGGCGACAAGCCCGTTCTGAATCACTTGCCAATTATTTCCGATGCGCACGAATGGTCCGAATACCATCGCCGCGTATCCGTTGAACGCGATGAGCTCGCCAATAGTGAGATTGCCGCGCGTAACAAGCGAAACGGCTAATAAAAAGATAGTAATTTGTGTCACCGTGACAATGATTCTTTGATAAAAACTGATACCGCTCCAGATTTTTTCCACATTGTACCAAAGAGTCGCCGCATTAAGGATAAATCGCCTGTATATTTTTTTATCCTCGTAAATTTCCGCGGTGGCTTGTTTAATTGTCTGCGTGTTTGCAAACGCGTCATACGCGTCTCCGTATGCTTTGTTCCATGCCTTATTGCCTTTCCGTTGAAATTTTGCGATTGGAGGGACGATCCGCGCGAGTGTGGCGATATAGATACCGAGACCTCCCAAAAGGACGAGGGCGAGCGTTGGTTTAATTATAAATGTGATTGTGATACTTACGCAAACGCCCAAAATCTGCGGCGCTATGGGAATAATGACTTGCTCAATAATTTGAGAAATCGCGTTCCCCGCGCGGATAATCTTATCCCAGACTTCTCCGGTCTTATGTTCTTTATGAAAAGAAAGAGGTAGGCGCAAAAGCGCGCTGACGGCGCGATGAGGATAATCAGCATGAACAAATGTTCCTATTTTTCTGCTTCGCTTGTCGTTTTCCCAATCAACAATATTGGCGGTAATTTGCACAAGCCCGAAAAGAGCGATAAATAATAACCATGCCGGCATTGTAAATGTGGTGCCGTCAAATACGGCAAACGGAGTGATAAGAGCGTCAAAAAATCGTCCAACGATATACGGCACGGAACCGTTGGCGAGCGCGGAGATAATTCCGAGAACGGAAATTAGAACTATGCTTCTCTTATTCTCCAAAAGATATTTTTGCACCACTTTCCAACCCGCAAACAATTTTTCTTTTTTTGTTTTTTTCTTCATGTATGAGAATCAAATTATTGTTATTATAGCAAAAAATTAACTCTCTTTTCCCTTTCTTTTCATATCCTCAATCACCGCGCGGATTTCGCCGTAGCTGTAGTTGTCGCCGAGTTAGTCTTTCAAATGTTTCAAGGTGATATTGCCATGCTGCATTGTTTTCTAAAAAATTAAAAATTCAAAATCCAAATGGAAAAATTGAGATAGCCGGCGAAGCTGACCCAAATTACATACGGAACCAAAAGCCAAGCCGCTGGACGGGAAATTTTGGCAAACACAATTATTGTAGCGATGATTGCCAGCCATAGAAAAATAATTTCCGCAAATGCCCAGCCCGGACTCTGCCAGCCGAAAAATATGATTGACCAAAAAACATTTAGCAAAAGCTGAGTGTCAAAAACCATAAGAGATATTTTCACTTCCCTTCTCTCAAATCCTTTTTTCCACGCCAAAAACACCGACACGCCCATTAGAAGATATAACATTGTCCACACGGGACCAAAAATCCACGATGGAGGGTTAAGCGCTGGTTTGGCAAGCGTCGCGTACCAGCCCGACCGTATCGCCGGCATGGTAAACAAAGACCCGACAATGCCGGCCAGTTCGGAAATGGCAATCGCGATTATAAGTTTGAGAAAGTTTTTTATTTTCATAGTTTTTATTGTTATTGGCAAAAGTGAGGAAGGTCGTATTGCATTCCTTCGCGCGTTTGCAGGTAAAATATTGCCTTGTATTCATCTCGAACGGCAGGAGTAAAATAGTCAAACGGGCACACTGCCGTCGTGTAGATACTGCTGGTGTACTTGTCCGGTTCGGCCGCGAAACGATTGGGGGTAGAGGAGTTGTAAACGCCGAAATCAAAACCGATTGCCGGCGTGTAAGGAGGACCGCCGGAATAGCCGACGAGCTCCCCCGCTTTGAAAGCGATTGGGGGGTTAACTTGATTATCGGTACTGCCGTTTTGGGGCTCGGCTGGAAAAGCCGCCTTGATTTTCGGCGCCGGATTGGTAATGTGAGCCAAACGCAACATAACCTCGCAACTCACCCTAAAATCCAAAGAATACGGACCGCCGACATAATGCGCGCCCTTGATAAGTTCCATATCCACGGGAGCGTATATCGGCGCGTTCATTGACTGTGTGTTTATATAGCTGTGCGTCTTCAGAACGGTCAAGTCTGTTTTCGGCCTGTTGGGAGGAGGGAGAATGTTTGTAACAAGCGACGGATCAATAAGGCGCTTGGCAAATGTCGGGCGCGGATTGCTTGCGCATTCTGGATGCTGAGAAATTGGCGATTGATTCGCTAGTTTAAATTCAATTTGCGCGGATGATTGCCTGGATGATTGCCCGCTTGAAATTAGCGGAGTATTTTTAGAAACTTCTTTTTTCGCGCCTCCAATTTCAAGTTTCGACAGAATAGGCCGCGCGGCGGATGTGTCAATGCCGTTTTTCTCAAGTTCTTTGAGCTGTCCGTCAATGACTTTGTAAGTTTCCGGGCTGATGCCCCCGCTCTTTAAAGCATTCTTAAGCTGCTGTTCCAATTGGAAGAGTTCTTCCTGTCCGGCTGGCGGGCGAACTTCACTCACACTCGTATCTTTGGATTGTTCGCCGACACTATCCAAGTTTTCCGCCCGTTTATCAAACACGCCATCGGAAGGCGGCAAAATTTTCTCCGTCGGCGAACGGAAATAAATAGCAGTTCCAGTCCCGACGGCGGCAATAACCGCCAAAATAATAATAGGTATGACAGAAGCGAATCCTTTTGAGTTCATAAGTCAATTATATCACACGAAATTTTCCGGACTTTTTCCGAATTGTCCGCCGAAGAGGCGGGAAGCGCATCAAGATATTTGACGATTTATCGCTGTTCGGGGATTAATTCAAAAACCGCCTATTCAGGTGGTTTTTGGAAACATTTTATCATATTTTTCCACTAGAGCTCTTTGGTCAGCGTTTGCTTTTCTTGCTACTTTTATTATTATCTTATCTTTTTGTTTTTTGGAAGCACACTTCAGAAACCCCGAAATGCTTTTTGGGACTTTACTTTTTGGATTTAAAAATTTATTTATTAACTTAAGCATATAATATGTTATTTAATTCATTTTCATTGTATGTCTTATTTATAAAACGGTCAACATTGTCTACATCTGATTCAATTTGTTCTGTATTATATTTATAGTTTTTAATAATCAGATTGAGATGAATTTTATTCCCGAAATATTTTTTAATTTTATTTACATTTTCCTTAGAATCATTAAACTCTTTAATAAAAGATTCTTTCGGTATGTTGCGATGTTCAATCTTTTCTCTTTTTTGAGTAAACTCCCAAGCGATGAGCGGTTCTTGATACACAAAGAATATGCTAACTTCCCTATCTTTATCCAGCGATCTTTTTATGTTACTTATGGCTTTGTCGCAATTTGCAAGCGTTCCGTCCAACAAAAAGTTTTGCTTATTGTTTAATACATACAGGATCTATTCTGACTATCTTTGCCGGACTAAACATATCCTCGAATATATTTATTAAGTTTTTTGAAAACTCTGTTTTTCCGGCACCGGGCGCTCCGGACATAAAAATAGATACCGGATTATCGTCCGGCGGATATTTTGTCTTTTCAGCAAATTTATTTATTAAAAGTTTTATGTTTTCTTTAATAAAATTTCTAGCATATTCAGATTTTTGCAAATCATTTTTATTCATTTTTCTGAAATTATAACACAAACGCCTCTTTAAGAACCGATTTTTCAAGCTCTTTTAATTCTTTGCCTGTCTGTTCCTGCATATCTTTTACCTTGCCGATTTTTTCCGAAAAAGCATCAAGATAATTTGACGATTTTTCGCTGTTCGGGGAGCGGAGGGAGAGGGATTTTTGAAATGTGGATAACAATGCATAAGGTCAGATACATATTGCACTCTTTGGTCTCTCCAAAGAGATGAGCTATTTCAACAAATTCAAGGGAACAAAAGGATTTATCAGCACTTGGGAGCGCGTGCTACGCTTCCGGTATATAATTCAAGAAAAAGCAAAACAAAAGTGCCGTATTCTCGCTTTCTGGGAGAAACACGGCACGGAAGCGACGGAGGAAGCTTTCAAAGTCAAAAAACGCACCCTCTTTCACTGGAAAAAGAAATTAAAAGAAGGAAGCGGCAAATTGGAAGCCCTAAACGACGGCAACAGAGCTCCCAAGAAAAGAAGAAAGCGCTTATGGAACATTAGAATGATTGAAGAAATCAAGAGAATCCGGTCTGAACATCCAAACTTGGGAAAAGACAAGATATATCCTCTGCTTCTTCCATTCTGCGACAATCTGAATCTGCCTTGCCCGAAAGAGAAAACAATCGGCCGCCTCATCAAAGACTTAGGAGGACTCCGGCTCTATCCGAAGAAGCTTTCTCATTTCGGCAGGGAAAGAAAGGTTAATCGGCAGAAAGTGCCAAGAAAACCGAAGGATTTTAAAACAACGCACATTGGCCATCTTGTTGCCCTCGACACCGTTGAACGGTTTGTCTTCGGCCTCAGGAGATACATCATCACCTTTGAGGATATTCACAGCCGTTTCGGCTTCGCCTGGGCCACGACTTCCCACGCTTCCAAAGCGGCAGAGGAATTCTTCAATCTGTGCCTCAAGGTCTTTCCGTATCCCATAGAGTTTGTCCTAACCGACAACGGCTCGGAGTTCAAGAAGCATTTTGCCAAAAGATTAAAAGAGCTCCATCTCATCCACTACCATACCTATCCCAAGACTCCCAAGATGAATGCCCACTGCGAGAGGTTCAATCGAACGCTTCAGGAGGAATTTGTCGATTATCATGCCAATCTTTTGCTTAATGTTGAAGAATTCAACCGCAAACTTATGGATTACCTAATCTTCTACAACACAGACAGAGTGCATTGCGCTTTCAAAAACAAGCTTTCTCCCGTTCAATTCATGCCACAATCTCCCTATTATCCGTTAACCAGAGGCCGAGAGTGCAAAACTGGGTGGCCTTATACTATTGACTTATAGCAAGCGCTTGCTATATTAGTAAATGTCTTTCGGTTCTAGCCATAGAACCGTTAGGGTTATACATCCCAGAGCTACCCTCTTAATTGAGGGTGGCTTTATTTTACGCTCATTTATTTTCCTCTATATTTTAGATCTTTGCTCCAAATCTCTTTTATGTCCCTCAAATCAAAATAGCCGTTGCCTCCAGTTTTCAATTCGTGAGATATGTTATTTTTTGAAGAAAAAATATAAACTTTTTTGCCGCTGTTTTTAATATAATTTACCAATGCCAAAAAATCAGCGTCCCCGCTGAAAAGAATCGCAGCGTCATATTTTGTTATGTTATGCAAAGCGTCAATCGTTATCTCCACATCCATATTTCCTTTTTCTATTATCGTTTCCCCATCTTCACCGATTACAGAAATTCTTTTTAACTCCTTCTTTCGCACAGTAAAACCCAACCCCTTTTTAAGATAAGTGAAAAATTTATGTTTGCCGTCTCCGCTATAATCTCTCGTGCCGTCTTTGGGATAAGCGTCATAATAGAAAATTTCTACCTCGCTAGCGTCAAAATTTTTTCTAAAATAGTCTTTAAGGCGCTTATATTCTATAAACTTTTTGACTGACTTAACGGCGTTCCAAACATTAGACGCGTCTATAAAAACATAGATAGTGTTTGCGTTATTTTTCTTTTCTTCCATAAAAATTTATATTCTCATTTTATCATAAGACTTTCCCTCAAAACCGATTTTTTCAGAAGTTCCAATTCCCTTTCCGTCCCAGATTGAAGGGTTTGGATTTTCCGGACTTTTTCCGAAAGCGAATCAAGATATTTGACGATTTTTTGCTGTTAGGGTATTTCATCCTTATTTTTTAACACTTTTGACACTTATTCACAATTTGTCTTGTAATTTCAATTGACAGAAAAATTTATACCTATATACTTTATTTATTAATGGCTTTCGCTTCGGCGATAGCTCCGAGGCTTTCTTCGAAAGGAGATTGACCGATTGCAAATACCACCCTTCGGGGTGGTATTTGTTTTTCAAGTAAAAAATCCTATCATTCTTTTTTTAATCTCATCAAACTCTTCTTTTTCTATCATCCTCATTTTTCTGGACAATCTTTTACTGCTTATTAATCTAATCTGCGACAATATCACAAACGAATCTTCCCCGCCTTGTTTAAGTTGAAAATAATATTTATTATTTGTCTTTTTTGTCCTAGTGAGGGGCAATGTCCACAAAACATCTTTATTGAACTTTTTTAAAATCAAAACAGGTCTTTCAAAATTATCATTCTTGCCATCCTGCTCATATCCGATATTAGCTCCCAAATTTGCCCACCAGATTTCTTTTTCTCTAAAATACACGGGTTTATCTTCAGAAACATGGAGACGGATTTTTAGCTTTGTCCAACTCCCGAAAATTCTGATTATTTCTTCCGTGATTTTCATTTGCTTGATATTTTAACACGATCTCTCAACAAACGCCTCCCTCAAAACCGCTTTCTCAAGTTCTTTTAGCTCTTTATTCGTTTGCCCCTGCATATCTTTTACCTTGCCTATTTTCGCCGAAAGCGAATCAAGGTATTTGACGATTTTTTTCTGTTCGGGGAGAGGAGGGAGAGGGATTTTTTGATTATAAATGTCTGAATCTGACACTGCTGGGTATGATGCCCCTCTTTGTAGAGGAATAATTCTTGATAAAAAATAATCAGAATCAACGATATAATAAATATACTTAGGGTCAACCATTTTTTTATTTGATCTTATTATACAAAAACCGGTAGAAGCGACTGAACCGCTCAAATCTTTAGAAATAATTATTATGTTTTTCAAATATGGTCTGGTTGTTGCAAAAATAATATCCTCTTCTTTTACAAGATTGCGAGCGCGAGATGGTGCTTTCTCAACTGGTAATATTCTTGCTCGCACAATATGATCAACACTTTTTGAAACAGAAGTAATATCAATGTAGCTGAACTTTTTATCAAAAAAATCTGCCGGGTTTATTTTTTCTGTTTTTTCCGTAATTTCCGATATCGTTTTTTCCTCCCACCCTTTATTTTTTCCCTCCTTGAAAATTTTATTTAGAGCCGATGGGATTAGAGATGAAGCGTCCGCCATCGCTTCTTTCCGCAATTTCCTCCCCTCATCAATTTTCGCCATCATCTTTTCAATCCGCTCAACAATTTTCTTTTGGATTTCAAGAGGAGGAAGAGGGATTTCAATTCTTTTAATTATAGTTTGACTGAGGTTTGGTTGTGCCCCACCCCAAGCCTTATCTATTATTTTTTCTCTAGTGTTGAATAAAAAATAGAAAAGATATTTATAATATAAAACTTTTTCATTACATATCATACCTGCAACAGCTTGATTGGTTGCCGCCGGCATATCTAAAATACCAAGCTTCCCTGCTGTTGCTCCATACATCGCAAACAAAACAGTGTTTTTCGGGAAGATTTTTGCGCTGGAATTTTTTAACGCATCTTCCGATATTTTTTCTTCGGAATTATTTATATGCTGGCTGTCATTCAATTCTCCCGATTTTAGCCACACAATATCTCCTTTGTAATACTCTAATTTCTCCCTTGAAGGTGTCCCACCGCTTGACATGAAAAGAATATCTTTATCGGCTAATTTTTTTGTTTGATATTTTTTCATAGAGATGAAAGGTGATCTCTTATATCAGCATTAACATTCTGACCTGATGCGCGTTTAGTCAAAGAAACCCAAACTAAGTCACCTTCTTTCTTTACATTAACAAATGGTTTTTTAGCTTTTTTAATTAAAATTTTAATAATTGAGATAACCCGCAAATCATCTCTTAAAATAATAGGGTCAAATTCAATGAGACCATTGAATTTATCCGGAGAACTATCCGTAATTTGCTTAAGATTATCTATCACCTGCAATCTTACATTGTCAAAACTTTTTCCGTATTTTTTAAGTTCGTAATTAATATCAAAAAAAGTTACCCCATTCTTTTTCATAAGAAATTCTTTTATTTCTGATCTTTTTATAGTATCGGGATTTTCAACCACACCGACCAACAAAACTCCTCCATCTGTATTAAGCATTCCTAAGATAACTTTCAGGATTTTTTCAAATAATCTCTTGCTAATTGCTGTATCCGATATCTCGTCTCGATATTATTGTTCTGTTGGTATATAAAAACTAGATTTCCATTCGATCTTTTCGTTTTCCTGAATTACATATTCTTTAATTTTTTCCCAGTCGTCTTCGATGTAATATTTATTTAGAACTTCATGAATTTCACTTAACCACTGATGCAATTCATACACAGCTACACTCACAATCCATTTTGAATCCTGTGCATTCTTCACTTCCTCTAAAATTGAGAGGGTTTTTATAGAAATCAAGAAAATTTTATTAGTCCATTCATCATCTTCATCTCCAACTTTATTATTAAAAGCTCTAAAATGATCCTTTGTATAATTTATAAAATCTTGTTTTAAAGATGATATGCTATTTAATTTATAAAAAATAATATCAAAAAATTTCTTTTCTGCTTGATAATGAAAACCAGAGCAAAAATTTTTAAGACAATAGATTAGATTTTTTTCATTACTTTTTTATAAAAACATCAAAAAAATTGATATATCTTTAGGAACATTGCGATAGTAGTGATTAATTTTTTCATTTAATTCGTTTGCTATTTTAAATATATAGTCCAAAGATAAAGAGATACTGAATTTCTCATCATTAAAGTTAGAAATTATTTTTTTAAAACGGTTTTCTATGGCAGGTCTTATAACAAGAGATGTGAAAGCAACACCTGCAAAAGACCTGCTGGTTTTTAAATTATCAAATAAAAATTTATCATTTAATTTAATAGGAAATTTGGACTCATAATTTTCATTATAATGCAATCTATTATCCCAAGCGATTTTCTCAAAAAAATAACAAGCATTAATAAAACTGATTTTTTCATTTGGTGTTTGCTTTAGGATGTATTTGAGAAGGTCAGTTATATTTTTTCTTAAAAACTCAATATTAGACCTGTTGCCATATAGTCTCAAACGAGACGAGATTCTCCCAAAAGGGGAGGAATTACGATGAATATCTCAGATGGTAGTTCCAAAGACCCGAGCAAACTTCCATAACCATATCGTCAAACAATCCGATCTTGTTTCTTAAC
>JAGXAA010000029.1 GCA_018971765.1 Patescibacteria group bacterium | reverse complement strand
AAATGAGAACCACCAGCTAAAGCTGGTGGTTTCTGTCTTGTCCGCCGTTAGGCGGACTAAAACAATTGCGGTAAATCTTTCTGTTGGTAGCTCTGATTGTTGATATAGTTTTTCATCTGGTGTTCGTTGATGCCGATGGTGGAGATGAAGTACCCTCGTGACCAGAATGTGCCCGGCGGGAGCCTCTTCACCTTTTTCTTGATCCACATTGATGTTTTTCCTTTGATTACCTGCATTATGTAGGCTGCCGAGTATTTGGGCGGGATGGAAAGAAAAAGGTGAATATGCTCCTCGCCTATGTGCCAAGCATGAATCTTGAGGTCTTTCCAGCGGGCGATATATTTGAACATTTTCTTCAACTCTTGTTTAATATATTTGTCTCCCAGAACTTTTCCACGGTATTTGGGACACCAGACTATGTGGTAATCGCATACCCAGGTGGCATGCGATTGCTGATACAATCGTCTGTTCATATGTAAAATCACCTTAGGTTGTTAATATCGACCTAAGGTGATTTTACCAAGGGCTTCGCCTTTAAACGCACACCCCAGCTAAAGCTGGGGGTTTATGGAATTAACAAAAATCCCCATTGATTATGTTTGTACAAATAATCAATGGGGATTATAAAAACTTATACCGCCTCCTTTCTTTCTTTTTTTCTCATCTGTCTACTAACCATATATGGAGTGATGAGGTAAAATAGCCATTGCCACAAAACATAAGGAATCACATTGGCAGACCTTATGCTCTTTATCCAAGAGGGCTCTAGAGCCCTCTCAATTTTAGTCTCGACCGGAAAGACTTCATTCACCCCCACCCCGGACAAGCAAAGAGCATTGACTACACGAGGAGTATGCCATTTTTCGGCTACAAGAATAAAATAAGGAGTGTTGTGATTTAAAAAACAGTTTCTGACTATCATCCGTATTTGCCGGACTTCATCATAACTGTCCGTCACTCCCGGAATAATAATGATGGAATCATCTTTGATCCCGGCATCCAATGCCATTTTTTTCTTTATCTCCGCCTCTTTTTTCCATAAATCTGGATAGGCCGACGAGAAAATCAAAAAAACTGATTGTTCCTCTTTATTCATTATTATTCTCCGCGCCAGATCAATCGCTTCTTCCGTTGTACGCAAACTCATAGGAGTTAACTTTGACGGGTCACGGTACAATAGACAATAAGATGGCACATAGATATAAGTAATCCTCTTACTCTTCAATCTGCCCTCCTTTCTTTTCTGTGGGTCGCGGAATTACTCTTCCATGCTCGCATTCTTCTCTAATTCCATTTAGCACAATAAGCCAAAGGGATACTGGCCAATATTTGAAAAGATCGCGTATTGTTTTTTTCTCTTCTCTAATACAATATAACTTATCCATAACCTCACAAAAGGTTAGATAGAATGAGAATACAAAAACAAACCCGATAAAATATCCTACTCCTATTAAAATATCCATCTCCCTCCTCCTTTTCTGTAATTAGATGACAAAAAACTGAATAAATGCAATAAATACCCCGAAAAATCTTCTAAAAAGCTAGCACGGAAGTGTTATTTTGTCAAATCTAAATTCGATAAGTTCAATAATGAAAAACAATATCCGGCATAAATACCGCGTAAATTTTTATAATTGCAATCATTCCATGATTTTAGCCGCAATGATAACTATTCTACTATTGGCGCGAATTAAAGATTCGAAATGTTGCGAACGAATATTTTTTCGTATAGTATTTGGAGCATACCACCCCTAGCTCAGTTGGTTAGAGCACAGAGCTTATACCTCTGGGGTCCTTGGTTCGAATCCAAGGGGGTGGACAATGTTTTTAGCGATACTTGACGATCCGTCGCAGACGCGTCTGACGATTGAATGCTGCGCGAGATGACTCCGGTATTGAATTAATGCATATTAACTTTATCGTAAAGGTTTTTGTTAAAATCACCTCTTCGCGATAATGCTCCTCTTGTAAGTGTCCAGATGCTCAAGGGCTATTCCCGTTCCTTTGGCGACGCAATAGAGAGGGTCGTCGGCAAGTATGGCCTTGACTCCAGTTCTCCTAAAAACAAGTTCGGGCAAATTTCGCAACTGTGAAGATCCGCCTGTCATTATGATGCCTTGGTCTATTATGTCGGCTGCGAGCTCCGGCGGAGTTTCCTGCAAGACATCTTTAATCGCTTTAATCATTTCGCGCAATTCCTTGCCGATGGCTTTGACTATTTCGTTTGTCTTTATCTCGGTTGACCTCGGAAGTCCGGAAAGAAAATCGCGCCCCTTAACCAACATTGAAAGCTCTTCTTCAAGAGGCACGGCCGAGCCGATGTTGATTTTTATATTTTCGGCAGTCTGGTCGCCAACGGCCAGATTAAAAGTCTTTTTTACGTAATCGGCAATCGCGTAATCAATTCTGTTGCCGGCGCATTTCACCGATGTTGACGCCACGATTCCGCCAAGAGAAATGACGGCGACGTCAGTCGTTCCGCCTCCGATGTCAACCACCATATGACCCATCGCTTCATAGATCGGAATGCCTGCGCCAATCGCCGCAAGAATCGGCTCTTTCACCACATAAGCGTTTTTCGCGCCCGCTTTGATAGCGGCTTCAACTACCGCCCTTCTCTCGGTTGACGTGACTCCGGCCGGAACGGAAATCATCACCTCCGGCTTGAACAAATTCCACTTGCCGAGAGTCTTATCAATAAAATATCGAAGCATCGCTTCAGTCACGCGATAGTCGGCGATGACGCCGTCTTTCATCGGCCGGTAGGCGATAATGTTATCCGGAGTTTTTCCTATCATATTTTTGGCCTCAAGCCCCACGGCAAGAATTTTATTGTCTTGCTCCGATACCGCCACGACCGAAGGCTCGTTTAAAACAATTCCTTTGCCGGGCAAAAAAACCAGCGTGCTTGTCGTCCCCAAATCAATCCCCATTTTTTTAGCGAATATGGACATATTTTTATCTAATTTATAATTGAAATCGTCTTGTCGTACTTTTATTTTATCATTGCCGCCAAAAATCCTTTGTTTTAGAAGATACAACAAAACCGCAAATGAAACAAGCTCTGTTTTTTATTTTTACTTCGCTCGCTAGTCAAAATAAAATTGCTCACGATATATCATATATGCTATTATATTTCACAATTATCATAAATCAAATAAATGAACAAGAAATTAGCGCATATAGGCAGACTTATCCAAAGACTGCGGACGGAACGCGGCATCACTCAAGGGCGATTTGCGGAAAAACTTTGCACCTCCCAGAGCGTTATAGCGAGAATTGAAAACGGCGAACAGAATCTGAGCACCGTGATGCTTTCCAAAATAAGCGACGCCTTGGAGCAGGACATCGTCAATGTGTCCGATGGCGCGATAAATATTCAGATTGAAGGCGGGGCGAAACTTAGCGGAAGCGTAAGGACGAAAACATCAAAAAATGGCGCGGTCGGACTCTTATGCGCCTCCCTTCTCAACAAAAATAAAACTATTCTTAAGAATGTTCCAAAAATTGAAGAAGTCTACAGAATAATTGAAGTGTTGGAGAGCGTCGGCGTTTCCGCCAAATGGAATGGGAACGACCTCATCATCGCCCCGCCCAAGAAAATATCGCTGTCAAAAATAAACAAAGAATCAGCAATAAAGACTAGGAGCGTGATAATGATGATCGGTCCCTTAATGCATCTTTTCAAATCATTCGAACTGCCGCAAGCCGGCGGATGCAAGCTCGGTTCGCGAACGGTAAGACCGCATTTCTTCGCTTTGGAAAAATTAGGAGTGGACATAAAAGCGAAATCAGACAGGTATGAAATTCTCGTGAATAAATTAAAACCTGCCGACATCACGCTTTACGAATCGGGCGACACCGTGACGGAAAACGCGATAATGGCGGCGGCAAAAATTCCTGGGAAAACGGTAATTAAATTCGCATCGGCCAATTATCAAGTCCAAGACCTTTGTTTTTTTATGGAAAAACTCGGAGTCCGAATTGAAGGAGTGGGAACGACCACTCTCACTGTCCACGGCAAAGAAGAAATAGATGTCCCCGTCGCGTATTATTTGAGCGAGGATCCGATTGAATCAATGTTTTTTATTTCAGCGGCAATTTTGACGAATTCGTCAATCGCGATTGAACGCTGTCCGATTGATTTTATGGAAATTGAACTCCTGAAACTTGAAAAAATGGGGTTCAAATACAAGATCTTAAAAAGATACAAATCGGAAAACGAAAAGACGAATCTCGCGGATATAAAGACTTATCCTTCCAAATTGACGGCGCTTGACGACAAAATAGAGTCGCGACCTTATCCCGGATTGAATATAGACAACCTTCCCTATTTCGCCGTCATAGCCACGCAGGCGAAAGGCAAGACTTTGATTCACGACTGGGTGTATGAAAAGAGAGCGACTTATTACGCGGAATTGGACAAGCTCGGAGCGGAGACGCTTCTTGCCGACCCTCATCGCGTCTACATCACCGGACCGACAAAATTGAGAGCGAACGAAGTCGTCTGCCCTTCCGCGCTGCGGCCGGCGGCGATAATACTTATCGGAATGCTCGGCGCGAGAGGAATATCAATACTTAGAAATATCTACAGCATAAACAGGGGCTATGAAGACATAATAAGACGGTTAAACGGACTCGGAGCGAAAATTAAAATTTTGAGAGAGGTTTGATTTCAACATCCGCGCGCTGGAAGCGCATTGACCTCGCGCCCGCGCCAAAGGCGCGGGCGCGAGGTCAATCTTTCTTCAAATTCAGAATTGTGGAGATGGTGGGAATCTCTCCTGCAAGGGGAGGTTCCCGAATTTAGTTTTTAATTCTTCTGCAAGTTAACCTCCGCTCCGTACAAATAATACCTCTGCCAGTTGGCGGTTGACAAATATATCGTCTGACCGCCGTTTTTGTCATACTCGGGATGATACTGGACAGCGTAACAAGGGAAAAGATTATTTTGACTTTTATCACAATCGGCGATTATCTTGGCTTGACTCCACGGTCCGGTGACGCTGTCTGAAACGCGGGCGGCAATCAAATTCAGAGACGGTCCCGCGGCGTGAACCATCAAATATTTCCCCAGATAAGAATTCCAACCGACAATATGGCCGGCAGTGTCTTCGTTGTAAGGCGCCGGAAAAATATTTAATTTCTGATCTTTGTCTTTGGTCCAGCTTGAGCCATTCCAATATTCGTGAGCGGCGATATTTTCCACTTCACTTTTTTTGACTCTAGTCATAAAGGATCCGGGTTGAACGACGGTGATGCCGTCGTCTTTCTTTCCGAAACTTTGAGTCATATAGACATAATTGCCGTCGTCGTAAACTGGATAACCCGGTCCGTCATTTGTCCATGTCTTCCCTTTTGACGGCCAATAAGCGCCAGTGCGGACAAATTCGGTTTTATTGATGTCGGTTATCGGAGAGGTTGACTTGGCCCATCCCTGCCCCAATCCGTAAAACCATGTCGTTTCGTCCATCTTGATAGCATCGTAATAGGTATAAATGATGCCATTGTCGTTAAACATCGTCGAAGGCCAAATAAGGTCTTCTCCGTTCTGGGGAGTCAATATCGGCAAAGCGTTTCCTTGCGCATCCTTTTTGTAATCTAGGCTTAAATTGGGGAAATCGGCACTTTTATCCAGGGCGATATTGTTGTTGGTAAAATTTCCGTTGATTAAATTGGTATCGTCAAAGAGCCAGAAAGATTTACCGTTATAAGAGATGGACAATCCCCCGTCCTGACCCGCCACATTGGCATCTTGATGATCGGAGAACTTGTGCAACATTTTGCCGGAAATCTTGAAACCGAGACTAGCGTCGTCCGTTCTGAAAGCAAAGGTTGGATCTTTTAGCGCGCTATAGTCGGCCGCTATCTCATCGGAAGTTTTCGGGTAGCCGTAGATGTTCAAGAAATCAACTTGAGAGCCAGGAGACATATTGCCGACCAATTGATTATTTTCAGAAGTTGAAAAGATAATATCCCCGGACGGATTGCCGAAAAGATTGAAAGGTTGACTGTTGCTGGAGACCAGTTTCCCGTCGAAATACATTTTTGATCCGGTCTGCTTATCCCACGAAACAGCCAGATGGTGCCACTGCCACTGGCTTATCTGACTAAAATTGTAGACGGATTGCTTTTCGCCTGAGCCGTTTATGTCCCATGGGGTTTGAGCGTCATCGATTTTGAAAATTATCTTTTTATTGTAATTGTCGACATCAAGCAACATATAGTTGAAACAACCGCTCGTAGGACAACTAAATCTTGCGTCAAGGAAACGGTGAATAACTTGGCCGTCCGTTGACCAAGTGTGCGGCCTAAACCACAGTTCGAAAGTGCCTGAATCTTTATTGAAATTGTCCGATCCGGACGAATAAGCCAGATTGCTTTTAGCCGATAAATCCACTCCATTGCCATCAAGTCCGCCGATCGTATCAGTTCCGTCTGATCTGGTCGGCGCTTCGCCATTAGTTCCGCTAAGGCCGGAGTCGAAATTCAAGCTCAAGAGAGGCGGTTGGGATTCAGCAAACTTAATTTTCTTCGCGTCAGCAGGACTGGCGAGATAATTATTTTTGACCGACAAGACGCCGGAAAACGGCACAGGAATTCCTCTCGCGGCCAATAATTCCGCCACGGCTGATCTTTTTATCACAGACATACTTACAGTCTTGGAGAATCCGGAGACCGGAGATGATTTCAAAATTTTTGCGAGGATTGTCGATGCCGATACTGACGACTGAGTCATCGACTGTAGGATAAGTTTCGTCAAAGGTCCTATTTCTCCGACTTGAGGCAAATTGTATTTAGCCTGCAGTCTCTTGACCGCTTTTTCCGTCAAAGGACCGTAAGCGCCGGTAATCAACCCTTCGGGATAAATGGACTTATCCTTGGCAAGCAATATCTGAAGATTGCGGACATCTTCGCCTACGCTCCCGCGAGTCAAGTTTCCGGTGAACGCGGAGACGGGTGAGGACAAAACAGGCTGAACGGAAGAAGATTGGCCATTAAGAGATGATTCAGCAAAAGAGGTTGAAACGGATAAAGCGGAATTTACCGAAAAAGGACTAATAGCAAGATTAAAATCTTTTGGCGCGCCTTGTAGTAATGGATTTTGATCCTTTGCTTTAAAATTGTTATTAATTCCATAGACATAAAGCTGATGTGATTTTCCGTCCCTGAATTTTTTAGGAATAAGCCAAGAAAATCCGTGATTGCCCTCCACATGGTTGACATCATTAACATCCTGTCTTGGGTCATTAGCTAAAATTCTTCCTATGTATTTTCCTGTTCCAGCCACTCCATCTAAGTAACCATCAACATATATGGATTTATTTGGCACATCCATGTCTAATGCCCAACCTGAGACAATACCCGCAGTGTTAATCTTGTCCAGCCAACCAACAGGAGCGTAATCAAATTCAGCATGGAAAATTTTATCCAGATCATCTAACGATTTGACAACATCCTGAAGTGTTCCTAGCGCGATATATGCGCGAAAGTCGTATTTTCCCGCTGGAACAGGAGTTTTTTTAAAGAAGCAATTCCATTTGACAGTACCGCTAAGACTACTCTCGGGATTAAAATTAGATGTATTGTATGTAGACGAACCTGCTTCCACATCAGGACAATAAACACCCATCGCGTATTTACCATCGGAAGTTGCCAAAATAGGAGGGATATCCTGAGACTTAACAAGCTCAAGACCATTCTTCGTCGTGCGGGAGACATAAGTTAATATGAGCTGATGTGTCTCCGGATTATAGCTATAAAAATTTGTAAACTCAGGAGGCATATAGCCTGTCAGCGCTTCAAAGTCAGCTGAAGTGTGTTTTTCGTTAGTGGGCAAAATGAATTGTGTTAGATACTCTATAACATTAGGCAAGTTATTCCAACCAATGGAAACTTTTTTATGTAGCAGATGATTGGATATATCTGTGATATTTTGGGCATACCGCAGGTCTGTTCGCGAACCACAATGGTCGCCACTAGAAGATTGACTGTGCAACCAAAAAGACATTCTTGTTTGAGATTCTAAGGTATTATTTGTGGTATTGATCCATTGTAGAACGCTAGTGCTAGTAGATGTATCATCTCGAGCTCCGGCTTCCGTGGGATTAAAACATTCTCCAAGATCATCAAAGGAGGATGCCGACTGGAGCTCCCTGCCATGATCATATCTATCGATGAACTCCTTTCCATTCCAGGTTATCGAGCCGATTGCTCCAGACAGATAAGAGAATGTTTTTATAGTCAAAGGGTATCCTTCAACCATGTTACTAATACTAACATCCCCAGTTGATGACTGGTAATTATTTGGAGAAGGTATTGACACGGATGAGTATTTGGATGAAGGAGAAGAAGATACAGACAAAGAAGAACTTATGGAACTGAAATTCGAAGATGGGGACGAAGATGACAAGGAAGATTGATAATTACTTGAAGAAGGGTTCGACGACGGCAATGAACCGGAAGGAGAGCTGAACGACGCAGCGGGTTCGGATGATACCACTGGAGGAGACGGCGGGGCTAATAGGGTCTTGAATGACAATTCCGCGCCGTAAGAAACTCCGTTTATATTTTTGGCGGCCAAACGGAAATAATAGGTGTTGTTGGGCGACAACGATCCTATGGAATAGTTTACAATGGACGGATCGCTTATGATTTCAAAAGGAGTTTTGGAATCATAGACGCCAGATTGAGTTCCGTACTCAAACCAAGCGGCAGTGACAGATCCTTCCGGATTGACCCCTCCGTAAAGGGCGGCTGAAGAATAGGTGATATTTAAGGATGGAGCGGTTTTGACGGCCGGAGCCGAGGCAGCCGAAACCGTCATTAAGTCGAAAGTCAGAAATAACGCCGTTGACAGAAAGGAAGAAAGAATAAAGTATTTTTTCATATTATATGATTTGACATCAATGATCTTGTAATACTTGATAATATAGCATTGAAATAATCCCTTGTAAAACAAAAGTCGAACGGTTGTCTTTCTCCTCTCCACCGAAAAAACAAAAAGCGTCCTTGCGGGACGCTAATGTTTTACCAGTGGGATATTCTAAACTTTGCGCGAAACCATTTTGAGGGAAACTGACCCGCCTCCGCTTCGCTCCGGCGGAACGCTCGGGCGGCGCGGGAAGGAGGAGTGGGGGGAGGAATGCCCGC
Source organism: Patescibacteria group bacterium (assembly GCA_018971765.1). Classification (GTDB taxonomy): domain Bacteria; phylum Patescibacteriota; class Minisyncoccia; order Phycocordibacterales; family GWA1-40-21; genus GWA1-40-21. The sequence continues at coordinate 1,464 of JAGXAA010000029.1, read as the reverse complement.
GCCGCCCTCGCTTTCAGAAAATCGCGCGCAACTATTATGAATTTACTCTATCCAAAAATCAAACAAAAAGAAAGGGCGACTTCAGCTTTCGCTTCGGTCGCCCTTGGTTGCGGTTTACTGCGTGAGGAGTTGCTTCGCGCATCGCTCCACCTCGCGTTTCCACGAATCGGAATCCGTGGTGTCAATCTCGGCGAAGATGGCGAACGGAAACTTTTTGAGTTCCCACCGACCGCCGCCTTGATTGACCCAACGATAGTGGTGAGGCGTGCGCCGCCACATTTCGCGAACTTTCACCGCCGCGCCCTTCGACTGCTCGCTTCCTTGCCACTTGGATTTCGCGCCGCCGAAGAAATCATCAACGTGATTGTGGTAGGTTGCAGTGAGGACGCGGCCCACCATGACATCGAGGTCGCAGTGAGTGCGAACGAAGACGAGGCGCACGCTTGCATTACGCGCTTTCTCGCGAACGCTCGCGCGCTTCTTCTCGTCCACGAAGTCGGAATCGAGAATGACGTTGCCGCCTTGCTTCACGACTTCAATAGCCGCGTTCTCGGCGATGGCGCGCGACTTCTCGTAGCGTTCGCTCTGTTTGCGAAGCTCGATACGAATGTCGTCGCCCTCGATGACAGTCGCGCCGATGTGTTTGGCAAGCTCATGCGCCACCGAACTCTTGCCGGAACCGACGAGGCCGATGACGGCCACGACGACCGGCTTATCGGTCTTGCGCTTCTTGATGTCGAGCTTCGCCATGAACGCGTCTTGCGCGGCTCGTTCTTTCTTGGTGAGTGTTTCGCGTTTGTGAACCATAACTCCAATTATACGCGGCAGAATGAACTCTGTCAGTTGTCCGAACATTTAGTACCTCTCTTTCTCGGTTTGTTTTCAACTGGAAAAGCGGCTACACACCACTTTTCATTCTGTCGCTATGATAGCATTAAAAATCTATTCCGTCAAACTCGCGGCGGTATTTGGCACACATCACAGGAATGGCAATCTAATTTAATCGGAATTGACAGAGCCGCAAATATCAATGCGTCCAAAACCAAGTCGCCGCATCAAGTCCGAGAACCGTGCTTGATTTTAACGAAAACCATGCGGCGACGAGAGATAAAACGCTCAAGCCCCACAAGGCTTTCCACAACAGACATTTGAAATGTTTTCTATCCATAGAAATATTTTTTACAAAATTAGAGATAATCGACCCATTATCATTTTACAATTTTACCTCGATTTTTGGAAATTTTATTGCGCGCGATTTTCTGAGAGCGAGGGCGGCGCGGGCATTCCTCCCCCCACTCCTCCTTCCCGCGCCGCCCGAGCGGATTCGCCGAGCGAAGCGAGGCGTTATCTTCCTTCAAAATGGGTTCGCGCTATTTTCAGAATATCCCACAATTCAAAACTTTTCAACTTTTTCGCTGGGGACAAGACCGAATGCTCGCCGCGCCGAGAGGCGCGGCTCGCAAG
>JAGXAA010000028.1 GCA_018971765.1 Patescibacteria group bacterium | reverse complement strand
CGTTAAGAAACAAGATCGGATTGTTTGACGATATGGTTATGGAAGTTTGCTCGGGTCTTTGGAACTACCATCTGAGATATTCATCGTAATTCCTCCCCTTTTGGGAGAATCTCGTCTCGTTTGAGACTATATGGCAACAGGTCTATTGTCGCCGCTTCGTCAAAATCGGTTTTAGCGTTGCGCAAAGCGCTAAGCGCGTAAAAAAGAATCGGCCACAGCATCGAAGAGACCGCGAATAGAATCGCCATTTTGTCGGTGTAGCCGAAAAGAATGGCGAAAGCTGGTATGAGGGCGAAAGAAGGCAAATTTTGAATAAGGTCAAAAACGGGAATAAAAAAATCACCCAATCTGCCGCGTCCAAAAGCGACAGCCAGCGCCACTCCAAGGACGAGTGAAATGATGTAAGCGGCAATCAGTCTGTAAAAAGATAATCCAAGACCGAACAAAAGAGCGGTTGTTGATATCTGGCTTATTCGGCCGACGAGCAGAATGAATATGATTGGCAAAGCGAGCACTCCGAAAATAATCAGCAAGTGCTCTCTCTTTCTATAAATTCGAAGGTTGTGCGATTGATGAATCATAATTAGTTGGATTGCAATATAAAAGTTTTTCTAGGGTTAAATCTATTTAAACCGGATTTAATTTATATTATTATCGGCGATTACGCGCAATTATATCACAACTTTGAATTACGAAACGAAAAAATTTAGGTCCTAGGGTCACAAAATTTCTTTTTTTAATGTTTTTGCTCAATAGACTTATAAATTTTTTTCGTTTCGTAATTCATAAACAAGCTGTCTTTATGCTATAATTTCAACAAATTATGAAAAGAAATCGGTTTAAAAATCTGCCGGCGGAATAAAAAATGAATAATTCATTCAAAATAAAGACGGAAGCATTTGAAGGGCCGCTTGATTTGCTGCTCAATTTGATTGAGAAGAGAAAGTTATTCATTAACGATATTTCCATATCAAAAGTGGCGGATGATTATATCGCTTATATTAAAAATTTGAACAAATTTCCCATAGACGAGAGCGCGAATTTCATTCTCATTGCTTCCACTTTGCTTCTTATAAAATCAATATCTCTTCTGCCGAATATTCATCTTACGGAAGAAGAAGAGCGCGACATTGAAGACCTTGAAAAACGGCTGAGACTTTATCAAAGAATCAAGGAATTGAGCGTTGGAATTAAAAAAATATTCGGACAAAATATAATTTTCCACCCGCTCCTGCGAAAGACAAGCTCAGTATTTTCGCCCGATGAAAGCATAAATTTGCCGAACTTGCTTAATTCGGCGCGCGAGGCGCTCAAAAATATGCCGAAAAAAGAATCGTTGCCCAAAGCGGTCGTCAAAAAAATTATAAGTTTGGAAGAAGTGATTGGAAATCTTACTGAAAAAATAAAAACCGGCTTAAGCGTTAATTTCAGAGATTTTGCGCGAATTGGAAAAGAGGACAAAATCAATATCATCGTGAGCTTTCTCGCGATGCTTGAGCTGGTGAAGCAGGGACTTATAGAAGTAATGCAAGAAAATCAATTTGACGACATTCAAATGCATACGCAGGAAGTAAATATTCCGAAATATGTTTAACTTGTTTCTCTGCGGTCTTCCTGCCGCAGGGTGATTGATTTTTTGGCTTCAAAAAATGAGTTCGTATCTGATTTAATGGCTCCGGGAGTAGGGATCGAACCTACGACCAATCGCTTAACAGGCGACTGCTCTACCGCTGAGCTATCCCGGAATTGTTTTATGATAGCAAAATCATCTCAAAATGCAAAAATTTATATGTGGGGAAAATCATGCTAAAATATTAATATATGTATATAAAAGTCAGAGTATTCGCCGGTTTAAAGAGAGAAGAGTTCAAAAAAATTTCCGAAACTCATTTTGAGGCGCGAGTGAGAGAGAGAGCGGAAAGAAATATGGCGAACAAAAAAGTGATTGAGCTTGTCAGGCGGCATTTCAAAACAGCCGGCGATGTAAGGATAATAAACGGGCACCATTCGCCGAGCAAAATTTTAAGCGTTGACTTGTGAGAAGCGGGTGATTGGCGCCATGTTTCGCGTAATCATTGCGCATCGGCTGGATTTTGGTAAAATAAAAAACATGAATATAAATATAAAAACAAGCAATATAGAGCTTACCGATGTTATCCGCGATTATTTTAACAAAAAGGCGGAAGCGTTTGAAAAGCTCATTGATAAAAAAGATGAAAGCGCGGCTTTAAACGGGATTTTGTCAAGGTTGACCAGACATCATCAGAAAGGAGACATATTTAAGGCGGAAATGAATCTGCACATAAGCGGAAAGGTTTTTCATGCTTCGTCTGAAAGGGAAGATTTGTTCGCGGCTATTGACCTTGTCAAGGATGAAATACTTGGAGAGTTAAGGTCGCATAAGGAGAGAAAAATAGGACTGATAAAAAGAAGCGGCGGCAAAGTCAAACGATTCATAAGAGGAATTTATAAAGGATATTGAATCCTTTAAAGCCTGCAATTATAAATTTATAAATAAAGTAATCTTGAAATAAGATGCAAAGACAAAAAATAAATTTACTAATTTTTTTAATTATTATTGTTATTTTCGGCGCAGGTTTTTACGCCAAATCCAAAGTAGAAGAAAATACTGAAAAGTCATTGCTAAAAATTAGCAATATTCCCTTTGATAATAATAAAAATTCACAGAATGTTATGCGTGGCGTCGCTATTAAACCAAAAATACTTTATTTCAAAGATCCTATCGGGAACTCGAATAGCTATATTTATATTGGCAGTCTTAATAAAAATTATAAAGCAGATAGCGTAGATATTAAAATTAATGGTTCTAGAGATTTTTATCCGATAGATTATCTTTCCCCATTTACTTTATCGTGGAATTTGAAAAAAATTTCAGGGTGCATTCCGGGTGGCGGGGAAGTTGTTCCTGAGGATTCTAAGCCGATAGGTGGACATTATTACGGTCTTTCCGGTAGTGTAAGACTAAAATGGCTTCGTTTGGATTATAAGCCCGTTTTAAGTGTAGATTTATCTTGTTATTATGACAGGGGAAAAGGATATGATATTGAAAATCTAAATATAGGCATTGGCGTTCCTGTTATTCAGCCAATTCCACTAGCGGCGGAATTCGTACATCCAAAAGAAGGTGACATTATTTCAAGCAGGATTGAATATGGCGATAATGACAGTGTTAAATTTAGAATTTTAGGCGGACCCAAAGATTTAATTATATCTAGTGTGAATTTTATTATTCGAGAAGCATCTAGTGGTGAAATAATTTATCCAAAAGAACAAGGAGAAATTTCTAGATTCCCTAATAAAAATTATCAAAGCGGTATCATTTCCCATAATTGGTCTTATAAAATACCTAAAGGATATTATTATTTAGAGATAGAAAAGATAAATAACATACCCGTAAACGCAAAGAGCGGTGTTTTTAGAGTAACGGGTCCAACAATCAAGCGGCGTTTTCTCGCACAGTGGCACAGTTTATTATACATGATTGGAAGTAGTATCTAATTTTAATTAGACTTTCAAAAAATTATCGTAATCCATCTCTTTTTTCCCCTCTGGTTTTACTTTTTTTATTTTTAATTCACCGCTTTCAGATAATTCCATATCGGTGATTATGACGCGGGTTTTTCGATCATTTTTTTCGGTGAAATAATAAATTCCCGGCCATGGTTGGAAGGCGAGGAATTTTCTATAAATAATTTCCGGAGAGTCTTTTTCTAAATCCACCAACCCGTCCTCTTTTGTAATTTTCTTGGTAAAAGTGGCTTGGCTATGGTCTTGCTCAATCGGTTTGATTTCTCCGTTTATCCATTTTGGAATCACATCAACCAACATCTGCCCGCCCAATTCCGCCAGTTTTTCTTCCAGTTGTTTTGAATTTAATCGCTTGGGAGTTGAGCTCCCAAGTTCACTTGGGAGCTCAACTCCCAAGTTTTGTTGGGCAATAATTGTCCCGTGGTCTACTTGCTCATCCATAAGCATTATCGTTACTCCCGTTTTTTCTTCTCCGCTTAAGATAAAAGACTGGATAGGAGATGGGCCTCTGAATTTCGGCAAAAGGGAAGGGTGGACATTGAGAGTGCCTAGCTTGGGAATTTCTAAAAATAATTTCGGAATAATTTTGCCGTAAGAGGCGACGATGAAAAGCTGATAGCTGTCAGCTGATAGCTTATAGCTTGAAAGGGAATCAGGTTGGGAGATTTTAAGATTATGTTCCAATGCGAAAACCTTTATCGGTGACGGGGTAAGAATCATTTTTCTGCCCTTGGGTTTGTCCGGTGTGGTGATAACTAAATCCGGCGTGTAACCGTTCTTGATTAGAATATCCAGCACTTTTACCGACATTTCCGAAGTACCGAAAAATACGAAATTTAAGTTTGACATTTAATCTAATTATTTTTTTCTATTTTTTTCTCCTTGACGATTTTCTGCACATCTTTGGCGGAGTCGATGAAGAGGATTCCGTTCAGATGGTCAATTTCGTGCTGGAAAATTTGGGCGAGAAGCCAGCTACCGCCGCGTTCAAATACACTGCCGTTTTCATCGTAAGCTCTGACTGTGGCTTTAGTCGATCTTTTGATTTTGCCGTAATAATCTCTGACGCTCAAACACCCTTCTTCCATTACTTCTTTGTCTTTTGACAGTTTTATTATCTCCGGATTTATGAATACAAGGTCGCCAAATCTTTCTTTGTCGTTTTTCCCAGCGTCGATAAGCTGAAATATCTTTTTTGAAACTACGAAAATTCTCAAAGGCGCGCCGATTTGAGGCGCGGCTATGGCCACGCCTTCTTCCTCCGTCGCGAGAGAGTTTTTCATATCTTCTATTATTTTTTGGATTTTATCGCTTTTTATTTCTTCAAGCGGAACCGGTTCCGCGAAGTCGCGGAGCACGGGATTTCCGCTTTTAGCTTGCACTATTTTTTTTGCGATTTTCTTTTGCGCCATCTGCGTCATAAAAGCTTATGCTAATATATTTTAAGATTTTTTACAAAAAATTTATCCTCACTGCTAAATATTCGGTTCGCGTTTTCCTCTTTAGAGAAAGCTCTCGGGGTCGACATTGATGTTAAAATGAGGTGGCAAATTTCTAATCCTGTCGAGAAGCGTTCGGTCAATCCAGTCATCTCTGGGAATTTTTATCAAGCCGTGCATACCGTATTTCCCCTTGGCGTAAGGAGTGAAAGCGGGGAATATAAGAACGGGGTAGGGGTCAAGATATTTTTCCAATTTATCCATTTCGTCCGCGACTTTTTTCTTCTCGCCGAAAGTCGTGATTTTTATCGGTATTGAAAATGGCGGGTATTTCAACGCTTTTCGGTCATTTATTTCATCTCTGTAAAATTCGGCGAGATTGCCTTTCACTGCGTATTCGATTATTTTCTGAGAAGAGTCTCTTGTCTGAATTAAAAAGTTTTTGGCGGCGAATGATCTGGTCTTGAGCAGGATGTTCATAACTTTCTCGTTGATTCTGAAGTCGGGCAGGGAAAAGAAAGAGTCGATTGAGACGACGGCGGCGCTGGCTATCTTTTCGCTCAGATAAAGGAGCGCCATTTCCGTTCCCAAAAGGATGCCGCCCGGAGATTCGTAAAATTTTTTTATCGTCTGGCAGGCGATTTTGCGCGTGGGAGAATTGTCCGAATCGATTTTGAAAATTCTCGCTTCGGGAAATTTTCCGCTCAATTCTTCGCAGACTTTTTCCATACCGATTCCGAGGGCGGTAAGATTCCAGCCGCCGCAGTTCGCGCATTTCTCGAGGGCGCCGTGCCGTTCGCCGCATCTGTGGCAAAGGAAAAAATTTTCCTTGTTTGATCTGTGCAAGACTGTCGGCGCTTTGCAGAGAGAACAGAGTACGATATTTCCGCAGTCATTGCAAAGGGTGGTCGGAGAAAGCCCTCTTCTCGCGACAAAGATGAACATATTTTCATTATTTTCTTGCGTTGTTTTCGCCAGCCGCTCCAGCTCATCGCTTATTATTTTGAACGGCGCCGCTTCTTTTCCGCCTTTAAGTTTCTTCATATCCACAATCTCCTGTTTCGCGGTTGAAAGCGATCGGAATTTCAGAGGCGATAATTCTATGAATTCGCCTTGCCCGCGCCTCCAAATCGTTTCCGTCCTCAAAAGCAGATCGCCTAGAATCAATTTAATTTTCAATTTTTCGGACAGTATTTCGCTGAATTTTCTTACGTCAAGATACGGCCTGGTCCGGTTTTTGTAAGCGCTTGAATTTTCTTTGTCCAAAATTATGGCGCCGATGTCGTCTCTTGGAATTGACAAGAAAGAGCCGGTCGCAATCACGAGGACTGGATGGGCTTCGCTCAAAACATTAGCCCAATTTTCCGATATTTCCTTTTTAGACAATCCGCCGTGGAGAATGAAAGAATATTGTTCTATCCCCTTGGATAAAATTTCATAAGTTTTTTTTATGTCTTGAATCGTCGGCAGGCAGAAGAAAATTGATAACCCTTTGGCGAATTCTTCGCGGATGAAGCTTCGATAATTCGCGTATCTTTCTTCGTCGTCGGCCTGCAAGACGAATTTTTCGTGGACGCGCGGCCTTTCGTGAAATTTTATTTCAGTTTTTAATTTGTCGGCGTTCAGAAGAATGCTTTTCGGAATAACGGAATTCAGCGCGCTCCCCGTTGTTGTCGCGAGATAATCCGCCATCTCTTTTGCTGCTTCAATAAATTTAGGCGAAACAAGCTCAAAGGATTTCATCTCTTTTATTTTTTTTATGGAATAAGGCGAATCTTTGATTGACGACTTGGCTTCGGACACTTCTTGGAGCGACAAAACTATTGCCGGAACAGTTTTTTTCCTTAAAGGAACTTTCACGATTGACCCCGCGGACACATTCGCGGCCGTGAAATAAGTCAGAGTTTCCTTGGAAATCCCTCTTGATATTGGTATCGCTTCTAATAGTTTCATTCAAAGCCATTCTCTCAAAAATCCCGCGAAGATTCAATTGATTGATTTACAATTTGTCATTTATGCGATAGTGTTTCAATAGAAAATCGGCTAGCGTCGGTTATTTTAAAAGTTATTTGAAAAGAAGGAGGTGTTTTGTGAATAGAGAAATAGAAACAGGACACATTTGGAGGCGGGGCAATATCGTCAGTCCTTTTGATGTTTTAAAGGAAGCGGGTGGATGGTATCAATGCCCAAAAGATTTTCAAGGGAAAAGATCAGGTCCTCTTGTTGGGTATGCGGCAAGAGATGAACTTGATAGGCAATTGGTTGGCGAAGAGTATGTGAATTTCGCCAAGATTGAAGAAGATGTTGACGTTGTTCACAATTTGGCTTTACTTTTGGGAAGAAAGATTCCTAAAAGTATTTTGAGTTCTTGCAATGTTATTTGCGGGGTTCCAGAGGGAGGAAAGATATTGGCGGCAATGCTTGCCCTTGTTTGTAATAAAAAATTTAAATATCCGGACAAAAAGATAATCCCTTCTAAAATATCGGGCGAGCGGGATGAATCCATTTTTACTTTCGGCAAACATAAAATAGGACCGAGTAAAAAAGTGATTCTTGTGGAAGATGTGACGAGTAGTTTCTCAAGCGTTAAAAAAATATTGCAGGAATTGAACAAAAATAAAATTCATTTAACGGCTATAGTCACCTTCTTTAATCGTTCAATTGTCTGGAATGATTACTATCATCCAAAACCAGACGAACCTTACATACCCGTGATAAGTCTGATACGCAAAGAAATTCGCCAATATCGGCAGGATGATCCGTTCGTATCAGACGATGTGAAAAAAGGAAATGTCGTTTGGGACCCGAAAAATAATTGGGAACAACTAGTTTGAATTGCTAGAACTGTCGGAAGGCATCTAATTTAGATTTAGGTGCCTTCTTTTTTATTCTATAAACCCTCATTTTGGCTGGAGGTATGCGTTTAAGGTTTCAATTCGAGCGGGTGAATTTCCTCGTCTTCAGGCAATAATTTCCAGTATAATATTTGGGCGAATGCTCGATACGGGAGGTCATCCCGTTTCCGCTCATTTTGATATTATAATTTAATATGATAATATAGTGCCATTAGTAAATAACCAAAACATATTTTATGACCACATTATCCGTCCCATTAAATAAAGATTTGGAGGAAATTGTAAACTCTTTCGTGAAGAAAGGATTTGCCCCCAGCAAAGCCGAAGTTATGCGCAAGGCGCTTATTTTTCTTGCCGAGGAAGAAGCCGTGCAGGATGTTTTGAGGGCGGAGAAGGAGCCGATATTGCGCGGCGATTTGAGGGAATTAATGAAAAAAATCTAATTATGCTGAAAGTCAATTTTAAGCCGACTTTCATCAAGCAATTCAAAAAGTTTGAAACAGCTTTGCAAGAAGAAACGTTTGAAAAAATAGAATTATTTAAGGATACGAAAAATCACAAGCAATTAAAAGTCCATAAATTGAATGGGGTATTGTCGGGAAGATATAGTTTTTCCGTCAATTACAAAACAAAAATCGTATTTTTATATCTATCAAAGAATGAAGCCGTCCTCCTCTCAATCGGCGATCATGATGTTTACAAAAATTAACTTTGCTCTGAAATATTTTTTTCTTGCCTATTGGGGCTTTTAGCATTACCATATAATCAATTATATGAAAAAATATAAAAATACTTTGCAAAAAGGCTCGGTTCGATACATTGTCTTTAAAGAAAACAATGTTTGGTATGCCGTTGGTCTTGAGTTTAACATAGTGGAATCAGGCGATACTCCCCAAGAAGCGATTTTGTTGTTGTCTGAAGCTCTCTCCGGTTATGTTGAATCAGCCAAAAAAATAAAATCCAGAGCGAGCATCTTGAATCAAACAACCGACCGAGAATACGAGGCGATGTGGCAAAATAGCCAGAAAGAGAAAGAACAAACAAAGAATGTTTTTTCTTCAGGTGTCTTCAATGTGAGTCAAATCTCACAAGGTCTTGCCGTATCAGTGTAATGGGTATTTTTTAAATTATGCCTAGAGGACTTTTCAATTGGACAGCCGAAGACGCAATCAGATTTTTGAAAGAATATAAATTTTTCCACACTTATACAAAAGGCAGTCATATGTTTTACTTCGGGCATTACAACGGACGACCGCGACAAGTTTGCATTCCTTTTCACGGCAAAAGAGTCTTAAAGCCGAGAACGCTGAAAGGCATCATCCAACAATCGGGAATTTATCAAAAGGAATGGTTGAAAAATTAGGCATAATATTCTTGTGTCGTGGCAGTTTGAGTATTACTATATTATTAAGATTAATTATCAATTATTTGTAAAAATATGAAAAAATTATTTTTGGCATTAACTTTATTTATCGGAATTTTATCATTTTCGGCTTCAGTTGAAGCGAGAACTACCAGAGTAAGAGGATATTACAAACCCTCAACAGGGAGATATGTAGCTCCTCATTATAAAACCACGCCCAATCATTCCAAATTTGATAATTTTTCCACGAAAGGAAATTATAATCCTTATAGTGGAAAGAAGGGGACAGTTAATCCTTATAAATGGTAATTTATGAAAGATAATTATACTAAAAAACTTTTTGAAATGAATAAGTTTTTTATAATTTCGTTTTTTATCATTGCTAATTTTTTTATTGCGAAAGATGTTTTTGCTATATCAGGTGCATGTTCATCGCATAATGGGGTTAACTGTTCTATTGGGTCAAACTATTCTGGCTATGCTGTATGTAATGATGGCTGGACTAGCATGACAAAGTATTCTGAAACTGATGAGTGCAGAGTACAAAGCTGTAAAGAGTGGTTTGACTTACTAAATAAATACAATATAAACGGTCTGTACAATCAGATGCAAAATGTTACTAACAAAATGTCTGATAATGTACTCGGTGCATTTGATTTGAATTTAGCTAATCAACTTCAGATTCAATATAATGGGCTGAAGAGTCAATACAATTCGGCGTACAGTCAAGCCGTAACTGAATGTTCTGCATTGGGTTCGATAGAGTCGGATAACCGAAAACTAGAACAAACAAAACAAGATTATTATCGTGCTCAAATAAAGGCAAACGATGAAGCCATAGCTCGACTCAAAGAGGAACAGCGAAAATCATCGGAAGACTATCAGAATACAATCAATAATTTAAACACTCAAAATATTTGTCCTTTGAATTCAACATTTAATGGAACAAACTGCGCCTGCAACAAAGGATATCTAGTTTATAATAATTCATGTGTCGCTAGCACGGATTATTGCAAATTAACATATGGAGATCATATTTTTGCGAATGAGACAAATTGTGTATGCGAATCCGGATATACTTGGAGTAATTCTAGATGTATTAAAATTGAAACTGAACCTATCCAATCAATTCAGTCACCACAATACCCTACGAAAGATATAAGACAAAAAACAATAAATCATCGTCCAATTGATACAACTTCTACCAATGATGTCCACATGGTAAAAGAGCAGATAAAAAAACAATCTCCACCAAAAGAAGAAGAGAAAAAAACTACAACAACCATTATAAGAGAGGAAGTCAAAAAGTCTGATACTGACGAAGCCACGGTCACCCCACAGGATACAGAAATTAAGGAAAAGAGTGCGACTGTACAAGAAAAACAAAACTTTTTTTCTAAGGTTGCCGTCTCTATAAAAGGCATATTTTCAAAATTCTTTCAATAGACCTGTTGCCATATAGACTTTTTTGATACAATATCGGCATGAACATCCAAAAACTCTCTCGCGACCCCAGAGCGATGAAAGCCTTGACGGGGTTAAGCTATCAGGAATTCGCTAATTTGATTCCATCCTTTGAAAAAGCCT
>JAGXAA010000083.1 GCA_018971765.1 Patescibacteria group bacterium | reverse complement strand
TTTATTTGTGATACAATTTTTGCATGAATATGGAATCTGTACCACAAGAGAGTTCCGACTGGAATTCTTTGCAAGAAGATTGGGATAGAGCATACAAGGCTCTTCCTGATAATAAAATAACTGAAGAAGTTATAAGAATTACTCAAGAAGCTGAAGAAAGAAAGGGGATACAAAATATAGAAAAATATCTTAAAGATAATTTTGAAAAATTATCTCAAGAACACAAAGATTTTCTCCTTATGATCCTTAGAGTAAAAAACTATAAACTGCAATCTAAATAAACACCCGTAGAGACTAAATGTTAGTTATTTGCGAAAGCAGAAAAAGTTATAGTCCGATGCGTTTAGTAATAGACGATATCATGCGTGAGACAGGTTGGTCTCCTATCTGCTGCAGGCGTTGATTCTTGAGAAGATTTGTTCCTAGTAAGTAATTGCTACTTTCATGAGTAATCATGATTGAAAATTCTGCTCATAACGGTGAAGCCTTCATATGATTTCGGTCTTAGAATTTTAACACTTGAGGTCCTTGTGTTATAATTTGCTTGAGGACCAGAATCCTCTTTAAGGTAATACCGTGGGAAGTCGATCTAAAATCGCAAAAGAAATTGATATAGCATACATTGCGGGTTTTCTTGATGGTGATGGAAGCTTAATGCTTCAAATCAAGAAACGGAAAGACGGCAATATCGGAATCCGATTTATGCCGACAATTTGTTTCTATCAGGATACTCGCCATGAGAAAACTTTGTACTGGATACAAGAAGTTTTAGGCATTGGATATCTTTCCAAACGGAATGATGGAATGACTGAACTTCGGATAAATGGCTACAAGCAAGTGAGAGATATTCTCAATATCTTGTTGCCTTATATCCGATTTAAAAAACTTCAAGGCGATGCGTTAAAAAACGCATGCGAAATCCTTTCCGATACAAAATTTAAGATGTTAAGCAAAGAGAAGTTAAAAGAACTCGTTAATTATATTTTGGTAATACAGGGTGAAAACTATGTAACCAAGAAAAAGAAAACACGAGAAGAATTTCTTGCGATGTTAGGTTTGACCCCGTAACGACTTATGTTGAAAGATACATAGACTTATGCGTTGAGGAATCCATATCCTTAGTTTACAAAAAACTAAGATGGACAGCTCGCATGGGTAAAATGCAGAACTCCTGATAATTTAGATTATCAGGAATAAGGTATAGTCTACACTCCTAGAAATAGGGGATAAATTCCAGTTTCGCTTTTCGCGAGATTGAGAAATGTGACGAGAGGACCGGAATGAACTAACCTCTGGTCTATCTGCTGTCCCGCCAGGGGCAACGCAGAGTAGCTATGTTGGGAATGGATAACCTCTGAAAGCATCTAAGAGGGAAGCCAACTTCAAGATTAGGAATCGTTTGAGACCCCTAAGAGATTATTAGGTTGATAGGCTCTAGGTGTACGCGCAGCAATGCGTTTAGCCGAGGAGTACTAATCCGTCGATTCTTATTAGGAAATTTAGAAACCAGCCCGAAACATTTTTCCGAGAGGCGAAATGTTGGGCAAATTGTTTTAACCTGTTAAATGAGATTAAACGTCTCATTGAATTTTTTGCGAATTTTGCAATTCGTAAATTTAGTCCTTTGAATTTTATGTCGGGGCGGAGACGATTTGGCGATAACGCTAAAGTTCGAGAAATCTGCAGGTTCGATTCCTGCCGCCCCGACCACAATGAATTTTTTCACTGCATTTTGTTAAACTTTTTGTTCTGGTGGCTAAGCGCCATGGAAACACCTGTTCCCATTCCGAACACAGAAGTTAAGCGTGGTAGCGGCGATGATACTCTTCAGTGGGGAAAGTAGCTAGCCGCCGGTACAAAGCGTTTAATAAAATTTTGAAAGATTCCAGAAAAACACCGCGCGTAGCTTGCTCGGTGTTTTTCTGTTAAAATGACTTCGTTGTTAGTAACTCTTTTTTCTAAAAAGCTAACAGCTACAAGCTAATAGTCAATCTATGTCATCATGGTCTCAAAAAAGAAAATCAATCTATTTTTTAATTTTCGCCGCTTTTTTATTCAGCTTCATAATTTTGCCGGCGTATTTTATTTTTTACAAAGCGCCGACTTGTTTTGACGGCAAACAAAACGGCGATGAAAAAGGCGTTGACTGCGGAGGTTCTTGCGTGAATCTCTGCCGATCGCAATATTTGGAGCCGAATATTATTTGGTCCAGAGTCATAGAGGTCAG
>JAGXAA010000082.1 GCA_018971765.1 Patescibacteria group bacterium | reverse complement strand
ATGACTCTGCAGGATTACCGCCGCGGCGGAAGCGTCGAGCATTTCTTTGCCATCGTCTTCGGAGCGCATTTTCTTCGCTTCGGACGACGACATAAATTCCGGTTCCATAAAAACGGGCAGAGATGTCGCCCTTTCAATCTTTTCTTTAAATTTCAAAATGTCTTTCATAATCGGATTATCCTTGCCTTTAAAATTTTTTGATTCGCCGAGCACTATTCCTCCGACTGAATTTTCTTTGCAATCGTTCGCGATTTTATCGACCAATTTATTATCATTTGAATACACGGTTTTTGGAAAAGCGATCTTCCCTTCCTCATCCGACATCGTGATTCCAACTCTCTTTTTCCCAAAATCAATTCCGATTAATCTCATAGTTTTATCATAATACCATAACGCCGACTTACATCGGCATATGCCAAAAAAACAACCTGTCTTTATTTCAATAAAATATCTTGCTAACATTAGTTTGTTAAAACATGGATCCGTTAATATTACAAAACATTTGGTTTTTCGCGCTTATCTTGCTCTGGGTTCTTCCATGGAAAGGTATCGCTTTGTGGAAATCGGCAAGAAATGGTCATAAGTATTGGTTTATTGCTTTACTTATAGCGCAGACATTCGCTGTTCTGGATATAATTTACATATTTCTTGTAAGTAATAAAAAAAATGAAGCGGATGTCAGCGATAATAGACTTGAGCAAGTCTAGAAAAATTCATTGGCGCATGCTAGTGTTTCAATAAATCAAACATTTCCGTTAGACGGAAATGTTTCAGGAGAGGTGTCAGAGTGGTCTAATGTACCTCTTTGCTAAAGAGGCAGGGGCCTTAAAAGTCCCTCGAGGGTTCGAATCCCTCCCTCTCCGCAATTTTTCGAAAAGGGTTTCAGAACGCAAAATGGGGTCGGCGCGAAGCGCCGACACTAATGCATTCCCCCCGCCGAATCCAGAATCCAAAAGGGTTTTCCACGCTCCGCGTGGCTCGTCGTTTGCCAATACAAATCTATGAATAATCAAACCAAAAAGTTTTTCATATATACTCGCAAGTCTACGGACGACAAAGACAGACAAGTCCGCAGTATTTCTGACCAGTTAGCTGAACTGAAAGAGTTAGCGTTGAAAGAACAACTAGAGGTGATAGATGTCTTTGTCGAGAAGCAGACCGCCAAAATACCAGGTCGCCCTGTGTTCGGTGAAATGATAGAGCGTATGGAAAAAGGCGACGCGTCTGGTATTTTGGCGTGGCATCCTTGCTCGCAACTCGGTAGATGGAGGAAAAATCATCTACCTCGTTGATACTGGCGTAATCGTGGAAATGAAATTTCCAACTTTTTGGTTTGATCCGACACCGCAAGGAAAATTCATGCTTTCAATCGCTTTTTCGCAATCCAAGTATTATGTGGACAACTTAAGTGAGAATATTAAGCGCGGACACAGAAACAAAGTGAAGGATGGAATATGGCCTCAAATGTCTCCGATTGGATATGTGAACGAGAAAGGAAAAGGTATTGTGCCACATCCTGAACTTTCAATTTTAGTGAAAAAGACATTTGAGGCATACGCAACTGGAAATTTCACTTTGCGGGAAGTCCGCGACAAATTTAACGCGCTTGGATTGAAGCGAAAAAGCGGAAAGGAACTTGCGGTGTCGAATTATCAAAAACTTCTCAAAAATCCGATTTACACAGGGCTAATGAGGTATAACGGAGAGATTTTTGAGGGAAAGCACGAACCGATTATTTCAAAGAAACTTTTTGATTCCGTTCAAGAAGTGATGAGCAGAAAATCTAAACCTCACTCCAAAGGTTTGAAACCGTACATCTATCGCGGATTTTTCCGTTGCGGAGAATGTGGTTGTTTCATTACGACCGAACAACAAAAAGGTCATAACTATTTGCGGTGTACCAAACGGAAAAATCCTTGTACTCAAAGATATGTTCGTGAGGAGCTCATCACTTCTCAAATCCAAGAGGAAATCAAAAAAGTTTCTTTGCCTCTCGATTGGACAGAGTGGATGATTGCCGAAAATGCAAAAGATCGGCAATCAGAAATCCAATCGAGTACGCTTTTTGCAGATTCTATAAAAGCCGATATCTCTCTTTTGGAAACCAAAATAGAGAAGCTGATGAACGCTTATCTCGAAAGTGCGTTGTCGCTTGAAGAATATCGTGAAGCTAAAAACAAGTTGGTTAATCAAAATCAGCTTCTCAAAGAGAAATTATCGGCTTTTGAGCAAAAAGCGAATAATCGGTTCGAACTTACCGA
>JAGXAA010000081.1 GCA_018971765.1 Patescibacteria group bacterium | reverse complement strand
AAGCTCGGTTATTTTTGTCTTTTCGCTTTTCGTGCCATGCGTAAAAAGATATTGCATCATGCCTCGTTTAAGCTCTTTGAGTTTGGCGATCAGTTCCTCTTGCCCGGCGATAGCTTCTTGCACCACCGTCAGCACTCGAGCGATTGATTTTTGCTCTAGGAGATTAGGAACCTCAAATTCAATATTTTCAAAATTATTTTTATTTAAAATCGGCAAAGTCACTTTCGCCGCTTTACTTTCCAATAATGGTCTCTGGTATCTTAAAAGGTAGTAAACAAAATCCGCGTTGTAATTTGCATTGCAAACTATCGCGTTTATCTGCTGATTAAAAGCTGATATTTCATCAGTGGTTATCCCAATCTTACCAACATTTCCAATACAGCCAACCAGTACAGCATTTTTTGGCAAGGTTCTTGCTACCATTAGTCCTTGCTGTGTAATAAATTTATGAGCAGTAAAAATATACTTCGAATCAGTCAGATCGGAAGGAGATATTAATTTATAGGGTCCACCGTAATAATCCGGATTTTTTGTGCTTGGAGTCGTGCCAGTAGAGACAGCACCAAAATCTTTGATTTTGTGCTTCTTCCAATTTTTAATTGTCACTGTTTCCATTGCCATATTATTTTAACTGCTTTTGGTTAAACTTTGCCAGTTCCGCGCGCACTTTTTGCTCCATTTCTTTGTGTGACACGCCGCCGGCATTGTCCAAAATTTCCTTGTCATTCAAAATCAAAAAATCATCCAATTTGGCAATCCAATCTTTCATATACATAACTCTCTGCTCCACGCTTTGCAATTCCGCGAAAGAAAGAAATTGCTCAACCAGCAAATTGAGCCGTTTCAGTTCCAATTCCTCCAAATAATTTTTGGCAATCTCCGCCTGCTCGCGTGTTATAACTTCGCCCTTCCAACTTGTCAGCCCAAGATTATTTTTCCCGCTATCAATTCGTTTAGCCACAATCTCGGCGGCGGTTAAGCCCGTAATGGCAAAATGAAATTTATTTTGCACTGTGGCGAAAAATTGTTTAGCATAATCCAGTTTCGGATTATAATCCGCGCTCGTGGCAAAAACATCTCTGACTTTTTGATAAAAATTAGCTTCCGAAGTTCGGATCTTTCTGATTCGTTCTTCCCATTCTTCAAAATAAGTCCTGCGAACCCGACCTTCGGCCAATCGTTCGTCATCCATAACAAAACCCTTGATGATATATTCTCTTAATTTCTGCGTCGCCCAAATGCGAAATTGCGTGCCACGAAGGGAATTTATCCTATAACCAACAGAAATAATTGCGTCTAAATTATATAATCTAATCGGTCTGTTCACCTCTCTATTGCCCTCCTTTTGAACTACCGAGGATTCCTCGGTAGTTCGATTTTCATCTAATTCTCGCTCCGAATAGACATTTTTCAAATGTAAACCTATGTTGTCCATACTACAATCAAAAAGCTCAGCCATTTGCTTTTGACTTAGCCAAACCGTTTCATTTTCCATTTTTACCTCGATTTTCGTCTGCCCATCTTCGGTGTTGTAAATAATAATTTGATTGTTTTTGTCCATATTTTTTTAAATTAAAACCCTAATTCTTGCAAAACCTTTTGCAAATTATTTTCTCTCTCGCGCCTCGCGAAAAGCGTCGTCAAAAATTTCATAATAATCGGCATAAATATATTTCTGGCCATATTGAGCATCGCCAAGCGGCTCAAGGATATTTAGTTTCTTGAGTCGTTCTATCATATTGTACGCGCCTTGCTTGGTAAAATTAGCCCAGGCCATTATTTCCGCTACGCCGATAATCGGCTGACTGAAAAGTCGGCGGACAATTTCCAAAGTGGATTCGGCAGATTTTTTGCCGAGCTTCTGCATCTTGGCGAAATCGCGATCGCGCAAGACGGTAATCTGCGCGCATGCTTCAATAGAAGAAGCCGCAATTTCCGCCACTCCTTCAAGGAAAAATTTCAGCCAGCCGTCAACATCGGCATCTTCGTCGTGATACGCCTGCAATTTTTGATAATAGAGTTTCTGATATTTTTTAAAGTAACTTGAAAGATAAAGTACCGGCTCCTCCAACAACTTCATATGCTGAATATACATGGTTACAAGCATACGCCCCGTTCTGCCGTTGCCATCGGTAAATGGATGGATTGTTTCAAACTGCGCGTGAATAAGACCCGCTTTTATAAGCGAGGGATAATCATCTTTAGCGTGAATAAATTTTTCCAAATCACCAAGCGATTTGCGCATATCATCCGGCGCGGGCGGCAC
>JAGXAA010000080.1 GCA_018971765.1 Patescibacteria group bacterium | reverse complement strand
AAGACAGTGACATAAAAATGAAGGTTGTTTTAAAACGATCTAAAATAATACAGTTTCGCCCGCGGGAAAACTCGCGACTTCTCCCTAAAATAGTTTCTTAGATAAGATAATGCCCCCACCCGCTGCAATTATAGCGGGTGGGGATGATTTTTTAAATATTTTTTACATTCATAAGCTTGAGAGCTTTTTTAAAATCTTCCGGATAAGGCGCTTCAACTTTAATTTTTTTTTCGTCAAGCGAATTAAATTCAATTGAGTAAGCGTGCAAAGCTAGCCTTTCAAAACCCAGAGCTTTCTCTTTTTTAGGCGCGTAAAGAGAATCACTGACTATTGGATGATTGATGGCTTTGAAATGGACCCTGATCTGATGAGTTCTGCCCGTCTTGGGAATCGCCTCGACAAAAGAAAAACCTCTGTTTCTCGCCATCACTTTGTAATGCGTAATCGCTTCCCTCATCATCCCGCGCGCTCCGCGCTGGGCCGACCATTGCCTGAAATCTTTTTTGCTCCTGCCTATCGGCCTGTCAATAATCCCCTCATCGTCTTTCATCTCGCCGTAAACGAAAGCGTGGTAAATTTTGCCAATCGCCCTGTCTTGGAATTGTTTTTTAAAAAACAGAAATGCCGGCTGATTCTTGGCGATAAGTATAACTCCGGATGTTTCCCTGTCTATCCTGTGCACGATGCCGGCGCGCTCGACGACATCGGAATTTGTCAGCGTCAATGGCTCGCCGACGCCTTTGGTTTCCGGATAATTTTTCTCTATCCAATCCGTAAGGGTTGGCTCTTCTCTTTTTCCGTCGGCGTGAACGACAAGCCCAGCCGGCTTGTTTGCGACAACGACATCATCGTCTTCGTATAAGATGAATGTTTTATCCAGAATCGATTTCATAATAAAAATTATCTTACACCAAACGAAAACAAATCCAAACCGCTCTGCCCAAAAACCAACATCGCCTGTCGGCTCTAGTCGGAGGGCGAAGGAAAAAAATCGTATTGATAATTGAAATGATGTGTTATAGTCTATCTTAATTGCATTTATTAAAAATTCGCGCGATTAGCTCAGTTGGCAGAGCAGGTCATTTACACTGACAAGGTCGGGGGTTCGAGTCCCTCATCGCGCACCATAGATAAATGTCGCATTCTGATGCGGTTTTATTTTGGTCGCAGGAATCGAAGGCCGGAGCGCGACGGCGCGAGGCGGGGTCGCGGGTTCCGCCAGCAGGCGGAAACCTGTGACCGCTTCCTGCCAGGGGCACCAAAATAAATGCCGCATTCTAAATTCAATTTCGATGCGATGAGCCACTCTTCAAAAATTATTGTGCTATAATATCACTCGATAAACTAATATGACCCAAAACGACAAAAACTATGACAGCGTGGACTTGAGCGGCATGCTCAAAAATTCTCGACCAACCGTTGAGTTTGAAGAATACGGAATTTCCCGTTCATACCGCGACTCAAGCGCCGACACTCCCAAGATAATCAGACTGGTCATAAGATATTCCGGCGGATTGATTAAAGACGGAAAACAGGCGAGTTTTGTCTTGTTGGGGTTTGCGGCGGTCGCCATTATTATTTCGGCGGTTTTGTTGTTAGATGCAGGCGTTCGCCACAGTCCTCCTCCTCTAGGTGGTCCTCTTAGTCCTCTGCTTAAACAATGACAAGAAGATGAAGACAAAGGATAAAAAACATAATCGAGAGAGAGAGAGGGGGGGGGATTTACTCTTATTGAACTTCTTGTGGTTATTGCCATCATCGGTCTTTTGTCGAGTGTTGTTTTGGCAAGCTTGAACGGCGCGCGGGCTAAAGCAAAGGACGCGACCATAAAAGCCGAGCTAAATCAATTTGCCACTTTGCTGGAGCTTGATTACCAGGATTCTGGCTCATATTGTCAGTTGGGTTCTACGGCGTGGACAAGTTTATACCACACATGTGACAACGCATTTTCTGGTACATACGCCGATAAAGCCAGTCAAATTTGCAAAGTGATATATGATAATGCGAATAGCGATCCGCAATATAGATTCTATAGTGGTACTTCTGGAGACTGTCATACTGCATGGATCCTTATGGTTCCATTAAACGACGGTAAGTGGTATTGCGTAGGAAGCAGTGGAGCTAAGGGTGAATATTCTGATTATACCGGCAAACCGGGATGTTGGAATAATCCGTAGATTATTTAATTACGGCATACAAGATTAAATTGCCGAAGAATACTCAACGGACTTCAAGCCCCAGGAAGTGCCCTCATGCTTCCTATCGTTTCCAAACTGTG
>JAGXAA010000079.1 GCA_018971765.1 Patescibacteria group bacterium | reverse complement strand
GCTGATTTTTCGTGTACGGCCACTATCTGGGCTTCGTGGGCGCGGTTTTTGGCGTTTTCGTTGTTGACCACGAAAAGAGATCCTTTTTTCTCTATCCTTTTGTCTGTCGGTTTTACGAGGATGTTCCCGTTGAGCGGTTTTATTTTCATGTTGAAGTGGTTTTTATAAAATGTAGTGTTTTTTTTGTTTGTTTTTTAACAAAAATAGTTAATTTTGCGGTGCGCCCCGTAGATGGGGAGTTAAAATTTTAACGGGAGGCCGGCTCTTTGTGTGTGTGGGGTTCGGCCTCTTTGATTTTGGATCAAATAAACTATAATTTACGGTTCAGTTCCATTTCAGTTTTTAATCTATGTATTCTTTTTTTGGAAGCCCATGCTCATCAACCCATGATAAAAGCCCATATTTAAAATCACCGCCTTCCATTGGAAAATAACGCGAGAATTTCCCCTGTGCCGTTTTTAAACTTAAAATACTCGATAAATTTAAGTAAACAGTTCTGAACCGATCCTTGCTTGTTAGCAATGAAGGCTCATAAAATCCTATCTTTTTTGTTATTTCGCGCGCGCTCAAAAATTTGCCTGTCTGTTTAAGGGTATATATTGCTTTCTGTGACAATGACAATGATTCATCAAAAAAACCGTTGTTGTTGTAAGTTGGGACAGTATCTGCGTTTAGTTTTAGTTCTATTCCAGTCAATAATTTTTTTATAATATCCAAATTGGAAGATATACTATCAAGCCTTTCCTCAAAGTTGTTGTTCGTTTTTTCAAATGGATTGCTCATATTTTTAAATTTAAGTTTCTTCTATTGGATGTGAAATAACAAAGTCTTTGATGTTCATAAGCCCCACATCGCCTTGCCGCAAGGATAGTTTTTTATTTCCAAAAGTAGATGCTTTTGCTTTTTCACAGGTAGTTGCACTTTGGTCTGGCGGGTAGATGTGGTACATTCGTTTTGTTGACGGGCAAATTACCTCCAGCAATAATGAATTTGCGCCCGCTTCGTTGCATGAAAAAAGCCTCATTTTATTGCCTTGCATATCTATTGACGAATGGATCACTTTTGCCCCGAGAAGGTCGATATATTTCTCAAGCCCAAGCTTATCCCTTAATAAACGAAGCGATTCGAGATTATCTATTGCTTTGATAAATGTTTTGTCTATTTTTTCGTATAGAAAATTTGGGATGTTTCTGCAGAGGCTGTTTTCTATTTTTCCGGAAACTTCAAACCAATGGCCGAATACTTTGGCTTTATAGATGCCATCGCTACCGCCATAGCCACCCCCACTGCCTTCCCCATTACCGTAACCAACAGAATCCCCGTAGCCAGAGCCTCCGCCATGGCCACCACCATCGCCATCTCCATTGCCATAGCCACCCCCGTAGCCACTGCCATCGCCATCGCCATCACCATCGCAATCACCACAGCCATGGCCACCACCATCGCTATCAGTAGGCAACAAAATCAAATCCAAGTTAAGGAAGGTTTGAGGCCTCGGAAATCAATATAACCTCAACTGCGGTCGTAAGTATGATTTCATCAACAGCAACAGAAATTTTACTTTCTTTTACGTTAAGGCCAGAGGATGCGATCTCTGAAAGGGACAATGCTCCTTTCCATGACCATATCCGTTTTGCGTTTGAAAGAAGCAATTCTTGACCATCTCGTTCAACAAGAGTACCATAATGTACCCCTGCTGACCCAGCACGGACAAGTACTTTTTTTCCAATAAAAGCGGTTTTTAATCCCATAATATTAACGTTTAGTTTTGTTTATAAAAAAGTTTTATGCCTTAATCTTTAACAGCTTCAATCCTTTTTGTAAGTGGGTCAAAACTAATCTGGGGGACATACTCATAAACACCGGGCTTTAATTTAATGTCCGTGTGCTCTTGTGTCCAAACTTCTTCACCAGCCCCAACCCATTTATCCTCAAGTAAATGCCGCAAAACAGCATCCGAATTTTCCCCAACAAGGATACGCCCTTTAGAATCAAATTCAACATCTCCTGTAACAACATGGCAATGGTTGCCGTGCTCTCCACGGGCAATAACCCGTGCTTTTCTTTCTTGTGTAGTCATAATTTTTTTTTAAATGGTATAATAACTTATTTTTTCAAACCCTTTTCAAAAAAGACATACCGTTATCGTCCTCCACGATAAGGCGGTAGTGAGGGTATTTTTTTTTGAACTTGTGGAGGTACTGGTTTTTGAATGATGTTGGTATTTCTATTTGGTCGCCAACGTTCATTCCTTCCAGGTTGTAGATCGGTTTTCTGCC
>JAGXAA010000078.1 GCA_018971765.1 Patescibacteria group bacterium | reverse complement strand
AATCAAGTCTCAACATTGCAACAGTGGCTCTCCCAAGACAAAGACATCTATCCGGACGCTATCGTCAGCGGGTATTTCGGTCCTCTAACCGAAAAAGCCGTAGAGAAGTTCCAGGATAAATACGGCATCGTCAAATCGGGAGAAGAAGGCTACGGCATTGTCGGACCGAAGACCAGAGCCAAGATGTCGGAGGTGTTCAACAAAAGCAACGGCTCGTCAGTCCGGTAAGTCCGATCCCAAACAGTCGTCTGAAATGAGACGCGCCCCAAACGGCAAGCCGTTTGGGGCGCGTCGTTTGGGGTTGATTTTATTTTTCCGCAATGCGATACTAGCTTAGTTTCGCTCTTTTAATTTTCTGATTAAAATCATTTCACTTCAATTCTTTTGGGAGGATTATTGATGAATTATTTTATAATTTTGACATTGTCCTTAAGTTTATTCGCATTTATTAAACAATCAGGCGCGGCTGATGCGAATGTTTCAAAAAATGAGAAGAAAAATGACATTCTCTCAATTTTTTCAATAAAAGAATTTAAGGTTCAAGGAAGAGTGATTCGCGACACCGGAAACGGAATAGTCGTTTATGATTGGAAAGACGCGGGAGACGCTATTTTAGAGATGCAAGAAATTAAGGAACGCTACCGCAATTGCCATCGAGATTCTGATTTTTATATTGAATATGATAAATATATTCAATAAGCCGTTTTTCATGATAAAGAGACTCTTATTTGTCTGAGAGTCTCTTTGTTTTTAATAAATTTTGCGCTATAATACCCGCAAGATTATGGAAAATGAAATCTTGAAAAAGATTGAGGAACAGGGAAAAAGAATCGAAGAAATATTCATCTCGGCGGAGAAGACGAGAAAGTATTTTCTCTGGACTTTAATCATAAGCGCGTCTTTTATCGTCTTGCCGATTATAGGATTGATGTTCGTCATTCCGCAATTTATGAATACCTTAAGCGGGGTAGGGAGTTTTGGATTATGATTTTTTAATAAAAAATATGACAAACTTGCAAAAATTTTCAATTCTTATCCTTCGCCTGTCGCTCGGTTTTTTGATGTTTTACGCGGGCGTAACGAAAGTTACGGATCCGTCATGGTCGGCGGCCGGATACATTAAAGGGGCTAAGGCTTTCATCCCGTTTTATAATTTCATTTTAAGTCCTTCAGTTTTGCCCGTCATAAACTTTCTAAACGAATGGGGCTTGACGCTTCTAGGAATATCTTTGATTTTTGGCGTTTTTGTGAGGTTGAGTTCGGCTCTTGGCATTATTCTGATGATTCTTTATTATCTGCCAATCCTCAAATTTCCATATGCTGGCGACCATTCTTATCTTGTTGACGAACATGTAATTTATTCTTCGGCTCTCTTGTTGCTTATTGCGTTTAGCGCCGGCAGAATTTTCGGTCTTGATGGATGGTTTGCCAAATTCCGCAAGTGAACCGCCAATTATAAAAGATGATAGTTTTATAAAAATAAATATGATATAATTTTAATATAAATGTAATCAATATGAAAATACTCATACGAAATATTTTTACGGGTTTAAGTTTATTTGCGCTTGTTCTGTTTGCGGGTAACGGGTTTTTGATTGGGCAGGTTCGGGCTCAAGCCCAGACAACTTCCGCGGCGCCAATCACTCAAGAAAACACCGCTTCGGAATTCAAGCGCGATGTGGAGCGGGACGCGCAAGAAGTGAAAAATGACGAAGACGCTCAAAATAATCAACAAGAGATTGACAGTGAAGATGACGAAAAAGCCGGTGATGACGGCGGAGACGCCAAAGAAATAGACGGCGAGAACGACCAAAACAAAATTGACAGTGAGATTGATCAGGAAGCGGAAATGGAAGACGGGACGGACGGGTCGATGCGACAAAGCAGAGATGAAGAGTCTCAAGGAGGATCTGAGACCGCGGACACTGAAGCTTCCGCGAGCAGTGACGATGAAGGCAATTAATCTAAATCCATAAAAATATGCAAAAGTCAAAAATTTTAATTATAATAGTCGCGCTCATATTGGTCATTGGCGGCGTTTTTTATTTTACTTCGAAACCCAAAAAAGAAACGCCGTCCGCGCAATCGCCCATTCAACCGAACGCGTTATCGAAAATTACTTCAAACCAATCAAACCAATCGGCAACATCAACGCCGACTCTTAAATCAGCTTCCTCCGCTTCATCGAAAAAAACGGTTAAGGCGATCGCGCCGCAGCCGCTCATTGTCGCCGCGGTTCTCAGCTCTTCCGTTTCCATAGATGCGGCGAACATTCGTCCGCTTAATACGA
>JAGXAA010000027.1 GCA_018971765.1 Patescibacteria group bacterium | reverse complement strand
GGAACGATAGAATCCGGCTCGTATATTTACAATGCGACAACTGGCGAGAAAGAACGGCTTGGAAGAATCGTTCGGATGCACGCCAATCAGAGGGAAGAAGTGAGCAAGGTTTTTGCCGGAGAAATTGCCGCCGCAGTCGGACTGAAAAACACTAAGACCAGCCACACTCTTTGCGACGAAGACAAACCGATTCTTTTGGATAAGATAATATTCGCCGAGCCGGTTATTTCTTTGAGAATTGAGCCGAAGACAAAAGCCGATCAGGAAAAAATGGGCTTCGCGCTCAAGAGATTGTCTGACGAAGACCCTACTTTCAAAGTTAAATCGGACAGCGAAACTGGCGAAACGCTTATTATGGGAATGGGAGAGCTTCACTTGGAAATTATGGTGGATAGAATGAAAAGGGAATTTTCCGTGGAATCAAATGTCGGCAAGCCTCAAGTTGCTTACAAAGAGACAATTACTTCTGAAGCGGAGGCGGAAAACAAATACATCAAGCAATCGGGAGGAAAGGGCCAATATGGACACGTTAAAATTAAAATTAAACCTCTTCCGAAATTGGTTGAGGGAGAAAAAATCGCGAAGAATGTCAAACGCTCTGAAGGTTTTGAATTCGTGAACTCCATCAAGGGTGGCGTTATCCCTCAAGAGTTTATTCCGGCCGTTGAAAAGGGCGTCAGAGAAGGAATGGAAAGGGGCGTGCTCGCCGGATATAAGATGGTAGATATTTCTTGCGAACTTTTGTTTGGTTCTTATCATGATGTTGACTCGTCTGAAATCGCTTACAAGATTGCCGCTTCTCAAGCTTTTCAAGACGCCGCCAAACGCGCCAAACCGGTCATCCTTGAACCGATTATGAAAGTGGAAGTTGTCACGCCGGAAAAATTTATGGGTGACATCACCGGACATTTAAGCTCAAAGCGCGCGCAGATTGAGGGGATGGAAGAAAGAGGAATGAACAAAGCCATTAAAGCCAAAGTGCCTCTGTCGGAAATGTTCGGCTATGTGACGACATTGCGCTCAATGTCCGAAGGCCGAGCTTCATCCACTATGGAATTTGATCACTATGACATCGTGCCTCCTAATGTGGCACAGACTATAATTGAGGCGAGAAAGTAGGATTAGGTTGTAGCTTGTTCGCCGAAGAGGCGGGGTTGTATGGAGAATATAGAAAGAAGAGATGTTGTTTGACACACAAAGTCTGTTGTATATACTATGGATATATGAAAACAATGATCAACATAAAAGCGGACAAGGAAGTGAAGGAAAACGCTCAAGAATTGGCAAGGGATTTGGGTCTGCCTTTAAGCGGGATAATAAACGCGATGCTTAAAGAATTTGTCCGGAATAGAAGCGTGTCTTTTTCCGCCGTGCCAACGATGACTCGGGCCCTTGAAAAGGTCTTGGGCAAAGTGGAAGATGACATTAAAAAAAGCAAGAATATGTCCCCCGCTTTTCCTTCCGCCGAGAAAGCCAATGAATATCTGGACACTTTATGAAAATAATATTTCATAAAATTTTTGAGAAACAATACAAAAAGTTTCCCGATAAAATTAAGCGGAGAATAAAGGAGAGGAACATATTGTTTGAAAAAGACCCATATGATCCGATATTGAACAATCACGCCCTAAACGGCAAATATACGGGCTATAGGAGTATCAGTATCACTGGAAACATAAGGATAATTTACAAATTTTTGGATAAAGATGCCGTCTTGTTTTCAGAGATTGGCACTCATAGCGAATTGTATTCCTAGAGACATAAAACCAAAAAATTTGCGGGAAATATGTATTTATGCTATCGTATTGACATTATGCTTACAAAGACAAAGAAACAAAAAATTATAAAGGAAGTAGCGATCCACGACAAAGACACTGGTTCTCCCGATGTCCAAATTGGCGTTTTGACCAAGAGAATTGAAGAATTGGCGTCGCATCTCAAGAAAAATCCGAAAGACAAGCACTCAAGGCGTGGACTTTTGGGGATGGTCGCCGACAGGCAAACTCATATGAAATATCTTCAAAAGACGAATGTTCGAAGATACAATTCCTTGATGAAGAAGTTGGAACTGAAGAAAAATTAATAATCTAATTTCAAAAGAGCGGAAAAATTCGCTCTTTTGTTGAAAATTGAATACAAATGTCAGTTATAAAACACAAAGAACAGCGAGTCGGCATTTTTATTGATACTCAAAATCTATATCATAGCTCCAAAAATTTATACGGCGCTAAAGTAAATTTCGGTCAAATCGTCAAGGACGCGCTCGCGGGAAGAAGGCTCGTTCGCGCTGTCGCTTATGTTATTACCACCGAGAGCGGTGAGGAAAAAGGATTTTTTGAAGCGCTGGGAAAAGTTGGCATTGAAACAAAAACGAAAAATCTCCAAATTTTTGCCGGCGGAGCCAAAAAAGCCGATTGGGATGTCGGTCTTGCCGTTGACGCGATCAAACTCGCCCCAAAACTTGATTCCGTAATCATAGTCTCCGGCGACGGAGATTTTATCCCACTCGTGGAATACTTGCAGATCAACGAAGGTTGCCAAGTGGAAGTAATAGCTTTCGGCAAATCGGCTTCAGCCAAACTCAAAGAAGCCGCCGACGACTTCATAGACCTAGACCAAAACGCTAGAAAATATCTGATGGGTTTCGGGGGAGGAAGAGAAAGAAGGCAGAAGTAAAAATAATCAAATTTAACTTAGAAATAGGCTTTTTGAAAATTGAATTTTATTTTTGGTGGGAAAAGTTACGAAAGACCTCGGTGTTTCTAATGCATAGACTTTAATCAAATTAAAAACATGAGCTTAATAACCAAACAAAGTATTCTTGATGCCATTCGCCGAACAGCAGAAAATAATGACGGTATTCCTCTTGGACAAGGAAGGTTCGAAAAAGAGACTGGTATAAATTCTTACGCCTGTAAAAAATATTGGTCAACGTTTGGCGAAGCTCAACGCGAAGCTGGCTTTACTGCCAACACACTTCGAGTAGCACACAATAAGGAGTTTGTATTTGAAAACCTCATTGCTTTGATGCGAGAACTCGATAAATTTCCAACTGAAGGAGATTTGATTGTAAAAAGAAATAAAGATCCTAAATTTCCAAGCCCGCGTAGCATTAAGCGGTTGGGTAATAAAAAAGAAATTGCAGAAAAAATATCCGAGTACGCAAAGCAAAAAGGATACAATGATATTGTCGAATTATGCAGAACAATTATTGAAAATTCTAATGAAAGAAAAGATCTTGACAATTCCAAGATTCAATCATTGGGCGAAGTGTATCTATTTAAGTCAGGTCGTTACTACAAGATTGGAAAAACTAACGATACTGTATGTCGCGGAAATGAAATTAGAATTCAGTTACCTGAAAAAATGGACTTAATCCATTCAATTAAAACAGATGACCCTAGCGGGGTAGAAACCTATTGGCATAAAAGGTTTGAGTCAAAAAGAATGCAAGGAGAATGGTTTGATTTAGGTTCTGCCGACATAAAAGCATTCAAGCGTTGGAGGCATATAATCTAAACAAAATTAATTGTACTAAATTTTCTAAAAGACTATTGTTATGTTAACATTGCAATTGTTATGAAAAAATTGGAATTAAAAAATGTTTTATGGAAAGAAGGCAGGCATTATGTCGCCCAGTGTCTTAATGTTGATGTCTCCAGTTTTGGTAAAACAAAAACGGAAGCCGTTAAAAATCTCAAAGAAGCCCTCGATTTGTATTTTGAAGACTCGAACTTGTCCAAGGTGAGAAAAATAGATCGTCCTGTTATTGTTGAACAAAAATTGCAGTATGCCTAAACTGCTATCCTCAAAAACAGTCATCAGGGTTCTTGAAAGAAATGGCTTTGTTTTTGTTTCGCAAAAAGGCAGTCATATTAAATACAGAAAACACGAAAGCGCTGTTTTGACAGTAATTATTCCAGCTAATAAAAAAGAGGTTCCTTATGGAACTTTCAGGTCAATTCTTAGGCAGGCGCAATTAGACGAAGAAGATTTCCGGTAACTTTTTATTTCCCCCGCGGGGAAAATTTTAATAAAATAGAAGTGTGAAAAAGAAAGAATACTTAATATTTTTTAATTCTTCTTTTTCAAGAAACTGCCACATCATTGACACGGTATGCACAAAGTATATACTAATGTTGTCATGAATACCAGCGTTATAAACATAAAAACCAATCCTGAAGTAAAAGCTAATGCCCAAAAGGTGGCGAACGAACTCGGTTTTAGCTTAAGCGCTCTTATAAACGGATATTTGAAACAGCTTGCAAAAACCAAAACCGCCCATTTCAGCTTAAACGAAAATACCCCGAGCGAGTATATGCTTAACGCGTTAAAGGAATCGGAAAGAGACATTAAAGCCGGCAGAAGCAGAAAGTTTTCAAACCCGAAAGCCGCAGTTTCATTTTTAGAAACGCTTAATAGATGAAGGCGTTAAAAATTAGCTATTCAAATAGGTTTATAAAAGATTTTACAAACGCGCCATTCAAAATCCGCGTCTCTTTCAAAGAAAGATTGAAAATTTTCATAAAAGAAAAGTTCAGCCCCATTTTGAATAATCACAAATTAAACGGTGAATTGAAAAATTACAGAAGTCTCAATGTTACGGGGGATTGGAGAGCCGTCTTTTCCGAAAATAGCAAAGATAAAGAAATCTCTTTTCACCTGCTGGGAACTCACAGCAAACTTTATAAAAAGTAAGATAATCAAAATAATACTAGAGTATTTGTTATTTCAGAATTTCCACTGCCGAGAAAATTCTGATAATATAGAAGCGTGAAAAAGAAAGAATACTCAATGGAGGTGGGAGGGAAGAAACTTACCGCGATTTTCAGCGATTTGGCGGAGCAGTCTAACGGGTCGGTGATGATTAAATACGGCAACACGGTCGTGCTCGCGACTGCGGTGATGTCTACTGAAACCAAAGACGGGCTGGATTACTTCCCGCTCATCGTTGACTATGAGGAGAGATTTTACGCCGGCGGAAGAATTCTAGGAAGCCGATTCGTCCGCAGGGAAGGCAAGCCGTCTGATGAAGCGATACTTAGCGGGCGGATGGTGGACAGGACGATCCGTCCGCTTTTTGAAAAGCACATCAGAAACGAGGTGCAAGTTGTCATCACGATTCTCTCGCTTGATGAATACGACCCGGATGTTTTGGGGGTAATTGGCGCTTCGCTCGCTTTGGGAATTTCCGATATTCCGTGGGAAGGACCGGTGAGCGCGGTGAGAATAGGAAAACAAAACGGCTCTGCCGATTTTGAAATAAATCCAAGCTACAATTTCCGAAACGATAAAAATTACAATTTTGATTTGGTCGCCTGCGGGAAAGACGGCAATATCAATATGATTGAGGTCGGCGCGAACGAAGCGAAAGAAGAGGCGGTAAGTAAAGCGCTGGAAAAAGCCAGTGAAGAAATAGAAAAAATCCAGGAATTCCAGAAAAAAATAATCGCTGAAATCGGCAAGGAAAAGAAAGTTGTTGAGAAACCGAAAGCGCCGGATGGACTGGAAAAAATTTTTGAGAAGAAAATCGAAGGCAAGTTGTATGATTGCGTGTTTTCTCAATCTGACTCGAAAGACACCGATGAACTAAAAAAAGAATGGTTAGAAATTTTCAAAGAAAAATTATCCGAAGAAAATCTGAACATTGCCGATTCTTATTTCGAAAAAGCGATAGACGACCTTGTTCACAAAGAAGCGATTGATAACGGGAGAAGACCGGACGGCAGAGGAGTCGATGAAATCCGTCCCATTTACGCGGAAGCGGGCGGAATTTCTCCGGTGCTTCATGGTTCGGGAATTTTCTATCGAGGAGGAACTCATGTGTTGTCGGTGGCGACACTGGGAGGGCCGCAGGATTCGCAAATTATTGATAGTATGGAGGAACAGCAGACCGACAAGCGTTTTATCCATCACTATAATTTTCCTCCGTTTTCAACCGGCGAAACCGGCAAAATCGGCGGGACGAACAGAAGAATGATCGGTCACGGCGCGCTGGCCGAGAAAGCCCTTTCTCCGGTTATTCCGTCTCAAGAACAATTTCCCTACACGATAAGAATCGTTTCAGAATCAATGGCATCAAACGGTTCCACTTCGATGGCTTCAGTCTGCGGAGGAACAATCGCGCTCATGGACGCCGGTGTCCCGATAAAAGCGCCGGTCGCTGGTATTGCTTCGGGACTTATGATGCGCAGTCCGACTGAATACAAAGTTTTGACCGATATTCAAGGTTACGAAGACCATCACGGTGATATGGATTTCAAAGTCGCCGGCACAAGAGATGGAATAACGGCGATACAAATGGATATTAAGGTGAGTGGAATTCCTATCCCGATAATCGCTGAAGCCCTGGAAAAAGCAAGGACCGCCCGTCTTCATATTTTAGACAAAATTGAATCGGCGATAAGAGCGCCGAGAAAAGAAATATCGCCGAACGCGCCGAGAGTCGTGATTATTAAAATAAAACCGGACCAGATAGGACTTGTCATAGGCGCGGGAGGGAAAACCGTGAACGAAATAAAAGATAAAACTGGAGCGGAAATTGATATTGAGAATGACGGCGCGGTCTTCATAACCGGCAAGAATGATTCCGCCGCCAGGGCCCAAAAAATAATTGAAGAGATGACTCGAGAATACAAAATCGGAGAAAAATTTGAAGGAGAAGTGACTAAAATTTTTGACTTTGGAGCTCTTGTCCGCATCGCGCCGAATGTCGAAGGGCTTGTCCACATATCGGAAATCGCCCCTTTCAGAATTGACAGGATAGATAAAATCATCAATGTGGGCGAGAAAGTCGCCGTCGTAATCAAAGAAGTGGATGAAGTCAAGAAAAAAATCAGTTTGTCAATAAAAGACATCGATCCGAATTTTACCAAGAGAAAAGGGCTGGTTTAAATTTGCGCGAACATAATACGCGTTATGGAAAATAAATTTCAAAATTATAAAAATGTGATGGATGGAGGCGATTATTCGCCAACTGAAAATTCAGCGAAATCGCCGGCGGGGAAAAATATCCCCAAGCAAAGCATCGTGAGAACTTATAAAAGCGACACCGAAGAAGCTATTCGGATTGAGCATGCCTCTTCATTGAGCATCGCTCTCGCGGAACAGAAAAAGAAACAAGAGTATCAACTGATTGAAGACGCGGATAGAGAAACAAATCCTGCCGCCGCTTTAAGCTCAAGAAAAATATTCATATTCATCATCAGCATGCTTTTCGTCTTGGCGGGGATCGGAGCTTTTAATTTAAATTACATAAAAGAAAAAGTTAAGCCCGCGCCCCAAGATCAGCCCCAAATAAAATCTTTGATAACGGCGGACTCCAATAAGGAAATTAACCTTGATGAAATAGGCGGAAATGATTTGAACAGTTTGCTGTCAGATAGTCTGAAATTGGCCGGCGCCGCGGAAAATTCAATACGAAATATTTACATAACTGAAAATAACAAATCCGCCGGTAAAGAAAAATTGCCAAACAAGGTGATTTCCTCTAAAAAATTTATGTCTCTGATAAATTCCAGAATGCCGGATTCACTGCTTCGATCATTAAAAACCGAATATATGCTGGGCGTTCATTATTCAAACGGCAATCATCCTTTTATAATATTGAAAACCGATTCTTATGAAAATGCTTTTGCCGGAATGCTGTTATGGGAAAAAAATATGAGAGCGGACTTGAGCGGTCTGTTTTCTTTGAATGGCGAATCGTCAAGCGGGGAAGCGACCGCGACTGCTCCGCATGTTTCCGCCGGCAACAAAGACTTCGAAGATGTCTTGGTGAAAAACAAAGACGCGAGAGTGTTGAAAAATAGCGATGATAATGTCATTTTGATTTATTCTCTGTTTGACAAAGAGACCGTTATAATTGCCGCAAACACGGACACTTTGGCCGAATTGTTTGACAGAATCATACGGTCGCGGACGATTAGATAGGAAAAAATCTGTCGCGGAATGAATTTTTTATTTTGCAATCCGTCACCTAAAATCTATAATTTTGATTACTTTGAATCGCGAAACTCTCACTCGGCGCGTTTCGCGATTCAAAGTGATTATTGCTTTTATTTTCTCTTTTGCTATTATTTTTGACATGAAACTGGATTTAAAATATTTTAGGGAAAAACTTGAGGCGGAGCGGGTGAAAATTGAAAATGAGCTGAAAACTGTCGGCAGAGTCAACCCTTCCAATCCGAATGATTGGCAGGCCGTTCCGACGGATGCGGAAGCCGACTCGGCTGATAGGATTGAAGTGGCCGAATCAATCGAGAATTTTGAGGAAAATACCGCTATTTTGAAAGAGCTTGAAATACAGCTGAATGACGTCAAAATGGCGCTAAAAAAAATAGAAGACGGAACCTATGGCTTGTGCGAAGGGGACGGAAAGCCCATACCGATGAAGAGACTGGAGGCAAACCCGGCGGCCAAGACTTGTTTGGAACATGCAAAATCCGTGAAATTTGAGATAAATTAGTTTTTCTAAAGTCCAAATTTACTTGGCGCCGCCGATTAAATTAAATGAGCTTTGCAAAAGCATACAGCGCCCAGGTGACCTTGCTCAAGGCGCAAATAGTTGACATTGAAGTCGATCTTTCCAAAGGTCTTTACGCTTTTTCGGTAGTCGGATTGCCGGATAAAGCGGTGGAAGAATCGCGGGACAGAGTGTCCGCGGCGATAAAAAATTCGGGTTTCAAATCGCCCAAGCAGAAAAATCAAAAAATCGTCATCGCGCTCGCGCCGGCCGATTTGAAAAAAGAGGGACCTGCGTTTGATCTGGGAATGGCTTTAGCGTACCTTCTCGCAACTGAGGAAATAAAATTCAATCCGTCCGGAAAAATATTTTTAGGCGAGCTGTCTTTGGACGGGGAAGTGAGGAAAATAAGCGGAGTCTTGGCAATCGCGGAAGAAGCTAAAAAGCGCGGTTTTGAAGAGATTTACTTGCCGAAAGAAAATGCTCGCGAAGCGGCGCTCATCGACGGCATAAAAATTTTTGGAGTAAAAAACATTCAGGAAGTTATCACGCATCTTGATGAAAGGCGAACGGTCGGCGGCGAGAATGGAGAGAATCAGACTGAAACTGAAATTCAAATTAAACTTAAGCCGGAACCGCCAACAAAGATTGAATTCAAAGAAGAGGAGTGCGACATTGATTTCTCCGAAATAAAAGGGCAGGAGACGGCGAAAAGAGGGCTGGAGATTGCCGCCGCCGGAGGGCACAACATCGCGATGTACGGGCCGCCGGGCACGGGCAAAACGATGCTCGCCAAAGCCTTCAGCCATATTTTGCCGCCGCTATCGTTTGACGAAGTGCTGGAAATCACGGCCATACATTCAATCGCCAGAACGCTTCAAGGGGACTTGGTGGGGAATCCTCCTATGCGGTCGCCTCACCACACCGCGTCTTATGTTTCAATGGTCGGAGGAGGCGCGACGCCGAAGCCCGGGGAAGTGACGCTTGCTCACAGAGGCGTTCTGTTTCTTGACGAATTCGCCGAATTCGACAGGCGGGTAATTGAAACATTGAGACAGCCGCTTGAAGAAAGGGAAATAAATATCTCTCGGGCAAAAGGATCCTTCAGTTTTCCCGCCAATTTTATTTTGATCGCGGCGATGAATCCATGCCCTTGTGGAAACTTCGGAACCAAGGGCAAGGATTGCGTTTGCGCCCCGATAAATCTCGTGAAGTATCAAAGAAAAATATCCGGGCCGATTATTGATCGGATTGACATGTGGCTTGAAGTTTCAAAAGTCGACCATCAAAAACTTTCCAGCGACAAAAACGACGGCGACGCGACGAAAGAAATAAAAAAGAGAGTAATCGCCGCCAGAGAAATTCAAAAGAAAAGATTTGCTGAATCGCGAAAGGGAACAAAAACGAACAGTGAAATGAACACGCGCGACTTGAGCAAAATGGTAAATTTAAAAAAAGAAGTCAAAGAAATTTTAAACTCATCGGCGGAAAAACTGGATTTATCGGCGCGCGCTTATCACCGCGTAATCAAACTCTCCCGCACCATCGCCGACCTCGCCGGCTCTGACGAAGTTGAGACCAACCACATCCTTGAAGCCCTGCAGTATCGGCCGAAAAAGATGACCGTTTAATTGGTCAGCTGGTCTTCGCGCGCAAAAATTTGACTAATTTTATTCACTGATGTAATATGTGAATCGTTGCCGTTGAGTTTGAGTTATGAAGTTCGCCGAAAGCGGACTTAATTTTTTAGCAAAATATGAAACGCAAGTTTAAGATTAAGACTATGAATTACGAAACGAAAAATTTAAGTCTTCGGGTCGCAAAAACTCTTTGTCTCTTAAGGCGTTTTTGTTCAACCAGACTATAAATTTTTTGCGTTTCGCAATTCAAAGTTAAGATTTGAAATTTTTCAAAATTATGTTTGATTTAAAAGTAATAAATTCGGTTTTGGAACAGTTGCAGGAAGAGCGGGGCATTCCCCGCGAAAAAATGATTGAGGCCATCGAAATGGCTTTGGCGACCGCTTACAAGAAAGAATACGGGAAGAGAGGTCAAATCATTTTGGCAAAATTCGATATAAATAGCGGAAAAACCGAATTCAGCCAGGTTAAAATCGTCGTTGACGAATCGCAGGTCATTATGAAAGAAAACGGCTATGACGCTATTGTTGACGAACCAGTCGGCATCCCGAAAGAAGAAGACGAAAAGATTTATTTCAATCCGGAACATCACATTCTTCTCGAGGATGCCAAAAGGATAAAGAAAGACGCCAAACTGGGCGACGAGATGATTTTCCCGCTTGAATTAAAGGACGAATTCGGAAGAATATCGGCTCAGACGGCCAAGCAGGTCATAATTCAGAAAATAAGAGAGGCGGAGAAAATTTCCGTGCTTAACGAATACGGCAAGAGGGAAGGCGAGATCGTTAGCGGCACGGTGCAGAGAATCGAAAGAGGCAACATTTTCATAGATATGGGACGGGCCACGGCAATACTTCCTTTTGAAGAGCAGATTCCCGGGGAAAGATACAGACAAGGAGAAAGGGTCCGCGCCTATCTTTACAGGGTCGAGGAAACTCCCAGAGGAATATTTTTGAAATTGTCGCGTTCCCATCCGAAATTCATCGAAGAGCTGTTCAAGATGGAATCGCCGGAAGTGGCGAGCGGAACAGTCGCGATAAAAGCAATTGCCAGAGAAGCGGGTTCCAGATCCAAAATCGCCGTCATTTCAAGCGACGAGCACATCGACCCTGTGGGAGCGATGGTCGGGCAGAGGGGTGTCCGCGTTTCAACCGTTATGAGCGAGCTTGGCGGCGAAAAATTGGATATAATGGAATGGTCGGCCGATCCGAAAAAATTTATTGAAGACGCCCTGTCGCCTGCTAAAGTAATCGGCGTTTTGATCAGTGAAGAGGAGAAAAAAGCCACCGTCGAAGTTTCGGAAGACCAGCAATCTCTCGCTATCGGCAAAGGCGGGCAAAATGTGCGGTTGGCGGCGAAGTTGACTTCTTGGAAAATAGACATTCAGTCTATGAAAGGAGGCAGTGTGGTCTCGACTGACGGCAAGAATGTTGAAATGGGCGATTCGGTAAAAAATTAACATCGGATTTGAGAAGTTTTATCAATTTAAATTAAAATGCGTCTAAAACCAAACATATGAATTTATTGCATAACATAACGCCGGGAGAGCCGAAAAAAATGAATGTCATCGTTGAGATAAACAAAGGCTCGAAAAATAAATATGAAATAGACAAGAGCACCGGCGTTATCGCCCTTGACAGAGTCGCTCACACCGCGCAGGACTTTCCTTATGATTACGGTTTTATTCCCCAGACCCTTTGGGATGACGGGGACGCGGTGGAT
>JAGXAA010000026.1 GCA_018971765.1 Patescibacteria group bacterium | reverse complement strand
CCAATTAAAAAATCAAAAATGAACATGACCAAACTCAAACAATCCCTTCTCGCCGTCATCATCGGTCTGGCCCTAGCCGCCGGCATAAGCTACGCCGCCTCTTGGGTCGGACCCACGGCCAATCCTCCCCTAAACAACACCGACGCTCCAGTCAATGTCGGGGGAACCACTCAATACAAAACGGGAGCGTTGGGAATAGGCGGTTGGTTTGCGGCCGATAGCGGCCTCAGTTGGGGCAAAAGCAGCTTTCTTAACTTAGACCAAGGAG
The DNA here is from genome assembly GCA_018971765.1 of Patescibacteria group bacterium. Classification (GTDB taxonomy): domain Bacteria; phylum Patescibacteriota; class Minisyncoccia; order Phycocordibacterales; family GWA1-40-21; genus GWA1-40-21. The sequence continues at coordinate 11,816 of JAGXAA010000026.1, read as the reverse complement.
GGTCAATCGAGCTGGGCGACGGGAAGACCAAAGGCGCCACTCCTTACATCGATTTTCACTATGGTACCGGCCAATCTCAAGATTATAACGCGAGACTCATCAATTCAAGGGACGGAACATTGGTCGCCAAGTTTCCCAAAAGCGGAGGGAGCTTCGTCATTGAAGGCGACGGCAGCAAAGACTCCCGTTTAACGATAGGAGACGGTCAACCTACCGTCTGGAGCTGGGCTAACGGCTGGGCGACCGCCGGTGATTTAAGTTTGATTGAAGAAAATGTGGCGGGTGATAGGATATATGTAAAACCGGGTGGAAATGTTGGTATCGGAACGAGCAATCCGCAAGCGAAATTGGATGTGAACGGGACAATAAAGGCTCATGGAAATAATCAAATCAACAATGTAGATAATGCAACTCTACAGAGTTTTCAACCTCGGTGTAATTTAGAGCAAACTTTTGATTCATCGGAAAATGTGATGTATTGTCAGAGCGGATGCAGTCGTTATTGTTTTTCTCGTGGATATTCAGGCGGAACTATAACTGAATGGCATATATATGGTATATATGATGAATTTGATACTCAGAGTCAGTATAAACCTACTAGTGCGCAATGCTCCTGCATTCCGTGATAGCAAGTTTGTAAGAGTAAATAAAAAATAAAGAAAAATGTCCAAAAAGTCTTTACCTTCATTTTTAACCGTCGCATCTTTTCTGGCAGTCATAATCGCCGGAGTTTTGTGGAATAATTCTTACGAGGCAAAAGGAGCCGTGGGTCCGGGAGTCGTGTCAAGAGCTCCCTTGCCGGTTTCTGAGTTATGGTTCACTCCCGATATGGGAAGCGCGGATATGCTCAATTTGTTCACTCAGCCGAATCTGTGGACATATTCTCGGGGAAAAACCGATATCTTTCAGTTTTACGAACAGCAATTATTGACGCCGGGAAGTTTTGGCGGTTGCGGCGCAGAATGCGGCAATAACACATTACCCAATCTTATTAGCGCTCAGGCATTTTCAAAATTGAATAATTGGGGTATCGGCATAGGAATAGAGGGCGGCGCAATCAAGTGGTGGGATTGTTCCGCCGGCGCAACAGCAAGCAATCTTGCCAAACAAGCCGTAAAAAATGTTCAAGACAATGGCGGAACAGTCAAATATATAGCTATGGACGAGCCTTTTATGAGCGCCCAGCAGTCTTGCGGTATAAGCGTAGGGCAAGCCGCCTCATATGTGGCGAATTACATCAATGCCGTCAAGGCCGCTTATCCTAGTGTTTCCGTGGGAGACATAGAACCTTACCCTTATTTCAATGTCTCGCAATTGGAAGCATGGATTACCGCTTTGGAGAACAAGGGCGTATCTTTGCCTTTTTTCCATCTGGATGTGGACATGGCCGCTGTTGCAGCTCAAGGGGTGAATGTGTCGGCCGATCTTCAGGCATTGCAATCATTCGCTCAATCCCACAATATTGCTTTCGGGGTCATTTTCATCGGTCGACAGGATCTTGCAACTTCGGATAAGGATTATTACGATTCCACTATTGACTGGGTCAAAACCGTGAAATCGGCCATAGGGTTGCCTCAAAATTCTATTTTTCAAAGCTGGCTCCAATCTCAATCCGGAGCCAATGACATACCGATCAACTTGCCCGAAAGCGACCCAAGTATTTACAGTCACACTCGTTTAATTAACGAGTCTTGGGCGATTTTGGCTGACAACAATGCTCAATTTATCTCTCAAAATGTTCCAGCGACTATGATTGCGGGACAGACATACGATGTGTCCGTCACGATGAAAAACACAGGCGCTCTCCCTTGGACATCGAAATCTGGTTACAAGCTTGGCTCACAGAACCCTCAAGATAATGATATTTGGGGGGTAGGAGGGCGAGTAAATCTTGATCCATCAGATTCAATCGCGCCCGGACAGCAAAAGACTTTCACTTTCAAGATTACCGCTCCTTCCGTAGCGGGCAATTATAATTTTCAGTGGAGGATGGTGCAGGAGCTGGTAGGATGGTTCGGGGATTTTACGGGCAATGTGAATGTATTCAGCTTCTTTGATCGGATTATTTCGTCTTCGTCTAGCTCCTCCTCTTCTTTAATTTCTTCAAGCTCCAGTTCAACTTCTTCATCCGGTAGCTCATCATCGACATCCTCTTCCTCAAGTTCAAGCAGTTCGTTGTCATCTTCCAGCGTTGTTTCTTCAGCCAATGTTATCGGCTATGCTTGGTCCGACAACATCGGCTGGATACAGTTTGATCCTAAATTCGGCGGAGTTTTTTATGACACTTTAACCGGTCAGCTCTCCGGATACGCGTGGTCTGACAACATCGGCTGGGTTTATTTTGGACCGGATATTGCGGGAAAAATTTCCGCTTCAAGCGCTCCGGAAGCTCCGGTGCAATGGGCGAAAGCCAGCGCAATAAGCGGTTTGGTCGGCGTCGGCGGCTGGGCGATAGCTTACAGGGCGATACCCGACGCAAGCGATCCGAACGCTCAAGACAGTCAGACTCTTGGCGGCTGGGATGGCTGGATAAAGGCGGATCGCGGTCAATCGTCATTTATCGATAACCCCGTTAAGATTGATCTTAACACCGGTGATTTCCATGGCTATGCCTGGGGTTCGGATGTGGTCGGGTGGGTTAGCTTTAACTGCAAAGAAGGTGGTCCGACAGTTAATAATATTTGCAAGACAAACGATGACGGAACGCCAAGAATCGGCGGAACATCGGATTATAAGGTGCATGTCGACCTTGGAGGTTCTTCTTCGTCGTCTTCTTGTACAAGCAATTGTGGCGAAGGTAGTAGCTCATCGAGTTCAGTTATTATCTGCGTTGGGAGTTGTGGCAGTTCAAGTTCATCTTCGTCTTCCTCGTCCAGTTCATCCGTATCTTCTTCCTCATCAAGCTCATCCTCATCATCCAGTTCTTCGGCGGAGATACAGATTATTGAGATTTAGAATCTGCTCAAAATCAACTTACTTAATTTCTTCTCTTATCCTTAATTACGAAATGCAAAATTTAGGTTCTCGGGTCGCAAAAACTCTTTATTTTCTCAAGGTGTTTTTGCTCAACCAGACCATAAATTTTTGCATTTCGTAATTCTAGGTCTCTTAGAGAAAATAAGAAAATAAAAATCGCGGCTTGGAATAGCCGCGTTTTTCTTTATACTTTCTCATAGCCTCTTACTTCGCATTCTCCACTATCCTCTTGAATGTTTCCGGATTGTCATTGGCGATTTCCGATAGGATTTTTCTGTCTAGCTCCACTTTTTTATTTTTCAGCATTCCTATGAATTTGCTGTAAGAAATGTTGAAATTTCTAGTCGCGGCGTTTATTCTGGCATTCCATAATCTTCTGAAATCGCCTTTTTTGTCCCTGCGGTGGGCGAAAGCGTAAGAGCCAGCGTGGAATATCGCTTCATTTGCCTGTCTCTCTTTGTTTGCTCGCCCGAATCTGTATCCTTTCGTCATCCTAAGGATATTTTTTCTGGTTTTTACCGATGTCGTTCCTCTTTTTACTCTGGTCATTTTTGTTTTTTTTAAGATAATTAAAATTTAACAGTCGCGAAATCCCTTTAGAAGGTTTCGCGCCGAATTTGATTAAGCCAAGAAACGGCTCTTAGCTTTATTGCTCATCGTTATTGCCACAGCCCTCTTTTTCATCAACTGAAAGCTTCGGCGCTCCTTGGCGTTGAAGTGATTTTGTCCGGCTTTTCTCGCGATAATTTTTCCGGTTCGCGTAACTTTCAATCTTTTTGCGAATGATTTGTTTGTTTTCATAATTTAATTAGGTTTTAGTTTATAGGCGTTAGGTTTTAGGTTGTGAACAAGAAAAATCTTTAAATAACTTCTTTAATCTTTCCCTAAAACCCATAACCTAACACCTACAAACTTCTTATCTACGCTTTTTCAATAATCGTCGTCATGCCCTTGGGGCTTTTTTTAGGTTCTTCCGCGATCTTGTAATTTGTCGTGACGAGTCGCAATATTCTTTCCAGCCGTTCTTTAAGAAATTTGATGTCCATAAATTTGGACCTTCCAGTCAGGAAGAGGTCAATCTTTACGCGATTTCCTTCCGCAAGCCATTCCGAAGCTTTTTTAGCCTTGAGCCCAAGATCGTGTTCGCCCGTACCCACTTTGACTTGAATGTTCTTCGTTTCTATGGCTTTTGATTTCGCTCTGGCATTCTTATCCTTTTTCCTTTCGTCGTATTGAAATTTACCATAATCCATTATTTTTGCAACAGGAGGATTAGCGTTCGGCGATATTTCAATTAGGTCGAAAGACATCTCGCGCGCTTTCTCAAGAGCTTCCTTCAAGCTCAAGACTCCGATATTCGAGCCGTCCGGACCTATCACTCTAAGCTCCGAAGCGCGTATTTGATGATTTATTCTTGTTTTGCTACTACTCAATTTATTTTTTTTAAATTTTCGCTAATCGAATGCTAAAACTTATAGCACATTTTCATTTTAGAAGCAATGTGTTATCCACATCGATGAGTGTTGACGATTTGGAAGGGGAGAAATATAATTTAAATTATTAAAAATAATCAGATGGCTTTTTTATTAATATGAAAAACATTTCAAAAATTTCCTTATTTCTATTCGTTGCTTCTTTTTTCTTGCTGACATCATCGGTTTCAGCCGAAACGCTCCAAGAAAGAGATCAGAGGACGATAGATAATTATAATTCCGCCAAGTCTTCTTACGCTAAAGTCGTAAACGAATACAAAAGCGCCAAAAGCGATTTTATCAAAGCGAAAAATCAATATGTTCAATATAGAAACAAAGAAAGTCTTAACGCGACCTTAGAACAGGCCAAGAATTATCTGAATAAAGCCATAGATGTGCTATCAGCTCATATTAATCTTGTTCAATCTGGGGCGAAAAATGTTTCACTTACGGGAGGATTGACCGATGACCAAAAGCAAATGATTGCCTCCGAGCTTAATGCCGAAAAAGATTGGCTGACTCAAGAAAAAAGTCTTCTTACATCGGCCGCGACCAAAGACCAGCTTGTGAGTCACGGCAAAATGATACAAAGTCATTGGAATTCCATAAGGATAATTGCCAAAAAAATAACTGGGGAAGTCCTTGTTGATAAAATAAATTGGGCGATTGCCAAAGGAGATGCGATTTCGACTGAAGTTAAGGTCAACATTGACAATCTGAAAGCTCAAAACAAAGACACTTCTATTCTTGAGGGATTCTTGGCTGATCTCGACAAAAATCTAAGCTTGGCCAAACAAAAAAGAGACAGCGCCAAATCCATATTTGATCAAATCGGAACTAGTCCGGCCGGAAATTCAGGAGTGGTGTCAGCTTCAGATCTGACGGCGGCAAACGATTTGTTTAACAAAGGCAATGACTTTATAAAACAAGCCAATCAGTATGCGGCAAGCGCCCATAAAGATTTGAAAGAAATCGTCAGGCAGATAAATTCTCCGAGATTCATAGGACCGCCATTGAATGACAACTCTTCATCATCCGGCGGCGGATCAAGCTCATCGTCAGCAGAGTCTTCTTCCTCAATTTCTTGATTGTCACTTTGTTTATAAATTAATTAAATAAATATGAAAAAAACACTCGTGATCATAGTAATAATATTATTGGGAGGCGCGGCCTACATTTGGCTTAGTAAAGGAAATAAAACTGAAATAACAAACACTAATACTGAAAATCCGGCGGGATCCAGTCAGACACCTTCAAAATCATCCCCAAGATTCATCGGTCCGCCGTTGAACGACAATAAAGATTTAAACTACAAGCTTGAAAGCGATTTCGGCGCGGCGGTCAGCTCGCAGAGTTCCATTGACGACACTACTGACAAGAGCATTGATTTTAATTTGAATTTTTAATTTTTAACGAAATGAAAAAAATCCACCGTTTTTTATTTTTAATGGCGGGATTTTTCATCTTGGGGTTGACGGCTTTGCCCGATGCGACTCTGGCGAGTTTACGGAACGCTCCGATCGGCGGTGAGACTCTCCCGTCAATCAGTTCTTCTCCGGTAATGTCTTCTTCTCCCTCGTTCAATTATTCATCCTCATCCATATCTCCTTCAAGCAATTACCAGTCTTCTTCGGCAATCTCTTCTTCTCCGTCACTTTCTTCGGGCAACAATCAATCTTCATCCTTAATGACCTCTTCTTCCGTTTCTTTGGCAATCTCCGTCTCGTCAACCAATCCTCTGGAAATCTCCGCTGATGCCGGAACAATCCTCGGAAAATTGCCGGAATTATTCAAGGCTGATGTGTGGATGAGTTCGTGGGGACGAAGAGAATACATAACCTCGAAATTTTTTAACGACAATAATATCGGCAAGATCCAGCTTACTTTACCGCTAGGATCGACGATAAGCTTTGAAGATTATCAAAAAACTCTTAAAGATACCTTTGCGACTGGAACAGTCGGACGGATCATTGCCGATGAAGCTAAGAAGTCCGGATTTTATATCATCGGGGGGCATTGGCCGCGCTCTATGCCGAGATGGCTCTCTTCCAGAGAGGGAGACGATAGGCCGTACAATCAGACGGCCGGCGAAGTGTCAGTGGAAGCCGTGTCTCCTCCGAAGTGCTATAAGGACAAGTGCGTTTCGATGAATGAAATAATCTGTTATACGAATGAGTGCGTAAAAAGTTCAGAGGCGGAATTGTCCGCGAAAGGATACATCACGGGTTGGGCGGGAATGATTGATTACACTTTGCGCTATATGCGCGACGATTTGGGGATAAAAAATTTGGGCTATTATTTCGGACACGAAGCGAATGAAGCATGGCTTGGCAGCGAGGAAGATTTTTATAAACTATACGGAGAGACATATCGCGCGGCTAAGAAAATAGACCCTAATATTTTAGTCGGGGGGACGGGACCGTGGCGATGGGACGGGAAAAGGCCTGCTTGCGACGAATCTTATCTTTATACCGCCGCGGGCAAAGAAATATGCGAAGGCCCGGCGAATTGGTCCATAAACGGCGATCAATGCAAAGAGGTCAAGACAGCGAAAAACAATCCCAACTGCAAACCAGTCAATGAAAATTTTTTGCATTATGTGAAGACTCAAGGCATCGGGACTGACTTTGTGAATTATCATATGTTCGGAGAACTTCCCTTGGTCGGTCAATTCAAACAAATTGCCGATACTATGAAAAAATGGCTGGAAGACAACGGATTTTCTAAGAACACTCCGCTTTATCCTGCGGATTGGACTATTTGGGCGAATGGTTATCCTGCGGATTATTTGGATACGGAAAAAACTTCTTCTTACCTAACTCAAGCCGTCATTAATATGAGCAAAGTAGGCATTCAGTGGCATGGCTATGATTTCGATGTCGGTGATGATTACAAAGGAGGCGCCCAATTTTTAGGCACCTGGCCCATATACACCAAAGATCAAGCCGTCAAACCTTCTTATAACGGCTTCCGCCTGCTATCAATGTTATCAGGAAAACAGGAAGGCGGAACCGCCAATCAAATCAAAATTTTCTCGCCTGACGACGATTTTATCGCCTCTGTCGCTTCTCAAACCGAAGACAAAAATACCACTCGTCTTTTGATTTCCAACTTTATTCCCCACACGCCGAAAATGATCGAACAATATGTTATTTCTTCCGATAAATCTTGCATGCTCTCTAAGGGTTATTCGGAAAACGAATTAAGCATTGTTGCTAATTGGTTGAAGCAGGCGATGAAGGATAATCCAAGGAAAAAAGGGGAATCAATCAAGGATTATGTCGTGAGAATATTAAAATTAAAAATAGTACCAAATGATTTCTTAAAATCAAAAATCACGCAGGATCTCCTTTTCTGTTCCAAAGTGAGATCGGACAATTTTCAGTACGCTTCCGCCAATCGCAGAGAAGTGAATGTGGTTGTCTCCAACCTCTCCCCGGGAGAATACTCGGTGAAAAAATATTTGATTGACAAAGATCACTCCAATTCTTGCTCCTTCAACAAGAAAACGGAAACTTCCGTTTCTGCCACCGTCTGCGGCATAAACGGAGAGATAGACAGAAGAGTCGCTTTGGCCAAAGGGGAAGCTGGCGCATCCGGACAGAAAGCCGCTTCTGATTATCTTAAAACCAAAGGATACTCGGACAATGACATAACTGTTTTTAAAAAAATCATTATCGACTGCGGGGCGAAGAAGAAATGCGTAGCTTTGAATCGATTAGCCAAAAACTATTCAAAGCTGGAAAAGTGCCGCAGACAAGGCGTCGGCGCCCCTCAATTGTGCACCAACGAATCCGTCAAAGCGGACACCTCGGAAGCTTACAAAGCCTTCATAGAAAAGCGCAATCAAGTTTTCTACTATGACTCTGCCAATTCAATTGACAAGCTGAACAATCTAAAAGGAGTTGCTCTGGAGAAGGTTGAACAGAAAACGATTCAAGGCAATCAGTATCATGATACGATCAAGATGCAGCCTTATTCCGTTTTGTTGGTTGAAATTGCGAAGACAAAAGGACTGGCGGCAATCCGACAAAGATCCTTCTTGCCTGCCGCCGTTGGAAGTATCAGTGTTTGGCTTAAGCGGCTGGGATGGTAGAGCGAACTTTAAAAAATTAAAAATCGCTAAAAATACCTCGTCAGCTTGTCGCGAGGAGTTTCATTAATGTTTCTATCTTTTAAAAGTGAAATTGTGTTAATATGCTAATATGAAAACTTTAAGAGAATCCGTATCGGAAACTAGCGACAAAGGAGTGGCGATCGGACATTTTAATATTTCTAACATTGAGGCGCTTTGGGGTATTTTCAACGCGGCGAGAAAGCTGGGGGTGCCGGTTATAATCGGGACATCGGAAGGGGAGAGGGATTTTATCGGGGCAGGTCAGGCTGTAGCTCTGGTAAAAAGTCTGCGTGAACAATATGATTACCCGATTTTCATCAACGCCGACCACACCTACTCTTTTGACAGGGTCAAAGAAGCTATTGATCTCGGATACGACTCCGTTATCTTCGACGGAACGGAATTGCCTTTTGAAGAAAATGTAAAAATAACCAAACGATGCGTTGATTATGCGAGAAAAATAAATCCCGAAATTATCGTTGAGGCCGAGCTCGGATTTATCGGCAAGTCTTCAAAAATTCTTGATGAAATTCCATCGGGAGTGAAAATAACCGAGGAATTTTTAACCAAACCTGAAGAAGCGAAAGACTTTGTCGAGAAAACCAGAGTGGATTTGTTGGCGCCGGCGGTCGGAAATATTCACGGAATGCTCAAGGGCGGCAACGACCCGGCTCTTAATATCGAAAAAATCAGAGAAATAAGAAAGTTTGCTGGAATTCCTCTGGTGCTTCACGGCGGGTCGGGCAATTCGGCTGAAGATTTCAAGGATGCTATAGATGCCGGTGTCTCGATTATTCACATAAACACGGAGATTCGCGTCGCTTACAGAAAAGGACTTCAGCTTGCTCTCCAAGAAAATCCCGACGAGGTGGCGCCGTATAAATATTTGAAAGAAGCGGTGAAAGCGGTGGAAAAAGTGACTGAGGATAAGTTAAGAATTTTTAATAATATTAAATAAATTTTGCTAGATTTTATGACAAAAAAAATATATGTAACCAGAAAAATTCCGGAAGCTGGATTGAAAATGCTCCGAGACAAAGGCTACGAGTTGAACATTAGTCCGAAAGATCGCCCGCTTAAAGAAAAGGAGCTTATCTCGGCTCTTAAAAATAAAACTTATGACGCTGTGCTTTGTCTTCTAACAGATCAGATTGGCGCTAAAATTTTTGATGCCGCACCGACCACGAAAATTTTCGCTAATTATGCCGTCGGGTTTAATAATATTGATATGGAAGAAGCGAAAAAGAGAGGGTTGACAATTACAAATACTCCCGGGGCTTTGACGGACACGGTGGCGGAACATACCATCGCTATGATTTTGAGTTTAACTTGCCGAATAGTTGAAGGAGATTCTTTCACGCGCGAAGGCAAATTTAAAGGTTGGGCTCCGATGCATCTTTTGGGGACAGACTTGAGAGGGAAGACTCTAGGAATTCTCGGCGCCGGCAGGATTGGATCACGAGTCGCTCATCACGCAAAAAACGGGTTTGATATGAATATCATTTATTTTGATGTCAAAAGAAACGAAGAATTCGAAAAGGAACATAACGCCAAATATTTCGGCACAGCGGATGAAGTGCTTAAAGAGGCTGATGTCGTATCAATCCATGTTCCGCTTCTTGATTCCACTCGCCATCTTATAAATAAAGAAAGACTGGCGATGATGAAAAAGACGGCTTACCTCGTCAATACTTCCCGCGGACCGGTAATTGACGAGGAGGCGCTCGTCGAGGCTTTAAAGACCGGCATAATCAGAGGCGCGGCTTTGGATGTTTTTGAAAACGAGCCGAAGTTGGCGAAAGGGCTGGCTAAACTTGAGAATGTCGTGATTACCCCTCACATCGCTTCCGCCACGGAAAAAGCCAGAAACGAAATGGCCGTATTGGCGGCGACAAACATTATCGCCTTCTTTGAAGGAAAAGCGCCACCGAATGTCGTGAAATAATTTTTTCATTTATTACATTATTATTGCTTTTTCTAATTTTATCTTGTATAATGTAAGTCATTACAGCGGGGTGGAGGAGTAGTACCTCGCAAGGCTCATAACCTTGAGGCGCCGGTGCAATTCCGGCCTCCGCAACAAGTTTAAGAAAACAATCCCGTTTGGCATTACGGCCATGCGGGATTGTTTTCTTTGAAAGTTCATATTATATTAGTTGAACTGTCGGCGTAGCTCAGTCGGTTAGAGCGTGGGACTCATAAGCCCAAGGTCGGAGGTTCGATCCCTCCCGCCGACATAAGGAGGCGAAGCGAGCAAACTGCTTTGTTCGCGTGAGGGATTGAAGGCCGGAGCATGTTCCGAGTCGGCGAGGAACAGCGAGACGGGGTCGCAAAAATTTGTCGCAAATTATTTGTGGCCGAACTCTCTCCCGCCGACATAATTTTCCCATTTAACTCTCTTTGAAATTATATAATTTTATGTATAATCAGTGCGTTAACGGCAAGAATAATTTTTACCTTGAAAAAGGCTTTTAAGAAGTTGCAAAAACTAAAAAAATGCGGCTGTAGCTCAACGGTAGAGCACTCGCCTGTCACGCGAGAGGTCGTGGGGTCAGCACCCATCAGCCGCGCAAATAGACGATAGATAAAAATTATTTCTCAAGTTTTTCTTGGCGGTGTTTTTGTTTTGTGATAACATCTCTTCAATAAGCCAATGTAGCTCAGTTGGCAGAGCACCCCCTTGGTAAGGGGGAGGTCATCGGTTCAATCCCGATCATTGGCTCCAGATCCTAAAAATAAATTGATTGAGTCATTCAAAGAAAAATTATCAATAACACGCGAAATAATTTATGTAATTTATGAAAAAATCACTTTTCGCCGCAATATTTATTTTTATTTTCAGTTTAACTTTGCCGATTTCTTCTTTTGCTCAAGGAATGATGAATAATGCCGCGAATATTGATATCGCGACTTCACAAAATAATGATGAGCATACTGCTCGCGAAGAAGCCGAAGGGAAAGCGGTTTGGGAAAAATTACAATCCAAAAAATTGGCCTGCAAGGATTTAACCGATGACAATTTTGGAACGCTCGGTGAATACTCTATGGGGCAAATGCTAGGCGATTCTCACGAGGCGATGAATAATATGATGATTCGGATGATGGGTGAAAAAGGCGAGGAACAGGCGCATATTGCTATGGGTAAACGATTTAGCGGCTGCGATACCTCCGCTGAGTTTCCGTCGAAAACCCTTGGATTTATGCCGATGATGAGTATGATGCCGGAAGGGTGGCTGTTTCCTTTTGGCAAT
>JAGXAA010000077.1 GCA_018971765.1 Patescibacteria group bacterium | reverse complement strand
AATCAATTACCCCGCGGCAAGCCGAGGGGGTATGACAGGAGGCAGGCCTTAAGCAAGAAGGCAGAGCTGTTTTGAAATACCCATCGTCTTTCCTTGGTTTTCAATATAATGTTCGACCACTTTCCAGTTTCCCTGCTCGCTAACTGTGGCAAAGTAGAAACCGTCGCTCCAGAATTCTCCGCCCCACAATTCTTTCTTAAGCAGAGGAAATTGCTTGAATAACTCTCTGGCTGTGATGCTTTTGAACATTCCGACCACTTCACTTCCGCTGTATTTCGGAGAAAAGTTTGCCAAAATGCGCATATGGTCTTCGTCACAGCCAATCTTTTCGAACTCGATATCGTAGCGGACGGCAATTTCCTCTGCAATCTTTGCGATGGCGAGCAGGATATGGTTTTGCAAGAGCGCTTTTCCGTATTTGACGGGAAAGACGATGTGGTAGTGGGTATCATATGCATTGTGGTGGCTTTTTGGACGGCCATGCCTCTAGTTTAACTTGGAAACCGAAGGTTTCCAAACCTTCCTACAAGGTTCCCTCGGCAAGCCGAGGGGAAATCCGCTTCGCGTATTATATCATATTGGAATTCAGCGCATCTGAATTTTGATTCATTGTTTTTTTCTGTTATCATATTAAAAATTATGAAAATAATAGAAATAAAAAATCTTTCAAAAAAATTTGGAACTTTGACCGCAGTGGAAGAAATTTCGCTTGTTGTCGAAGAAGGGAAGATATTCGCCTTTTTGGGCCCGAATGGCGCGGGGAAGACGACAACGATTAAAATGCTGACGACTCTTCTTAAGCCGACGAGCGGAGAGGTGAAACTTAACGGCTTCAATGTCGCCGAACAGCCGAACGAGACCCGTCGTTCTTTCGGCATTGTTTTTCAAGACCAAAGCATTGACACTGAGCTGACCGCTTATGAAAATATGCAGTTCCACGCCATCCTTTACGGCTTGGCGAAGAAATTATACGGAGAAAGAATCAAAGAACTTTTAGAGTTGGTCGAGCTTTGGGACAGGAAAGATGATTTGGTGAAAAATTTTTCCGGCGGAATGAAGCGGAGGCTTGAAATTGCCCGAGGGCTTCTTCATCACCCAAAAGTCCTGTTTCTTGACGAGCCTACTTTAGGACTTGACCCGCAGACCAGAAATCATATCTGGAATTACATTAAGAACTTGAACGCGAAAGAGAACATAACGGTCTTTTTCACGACACACTATATGGAAGAAGCCGACAGAGTGGCCGACACAATAGCCATAATAGACCACGGCAAAATTATCGCTCAAGGGACTTCAGATGAATTGAAACGGAAAACAAACTCAAAAACTTTAGAAGATGCCTTTCTCGTTCTTATCGGCAAGACAATAAGGAAAGATAACGGCTCCGCCAAGGACAATGCCAGAACTCTGGCAAAAATATGGAAAAGATAACTTATGAACATCATGAATCACAAAACTCCATTATTCGCGGAAACTTGCGCAAGCGCGGCTGGCGCGAGCAGAGTAAATTTTCAGCAGAAAATTATGCGTGTTCCGCGAATAATGGAGTTTTGTGATTGAGAATTAAATGAAATTAATTACAAATAAATATATGAACGCAATTTATGTTTTATGGTTGAGGCAGTTGAAAAGATACATCCGCTCAAAGAGCAGGATTGTTTCTTCCGTTGCCCAACCAGTCCTTTTCCTCGTTGCTTTGGGATTCGGTTTCGGACCGATATACGCGAAAGCCGGCGGAGGAAATTATATCGAATTTCTTTCACCGGGAATTATTTCAATGAGCATACTTTTTACGGCGATGATCGCGGGAATAGAAATAATTTGGGACAAGCAATTCGGCTTTCTCAAGGAAACATTAGTCGCGCCCGTGTCGCGCTTTTCCATAATGATAGGGAGAACTTTGGGAGGAGTCACGGTGGCGATGATGCAAGGCGCTATCATATTCATAATAACTCTCTTTGTCGGATTCAGGCCGGAAAGTTGGCTCTCGTTGCCTGTCGCGTTTCTTTTTATGTTTGTCATAGCTTTTCTTTTCACGGCGCTTGGGACGGCGATAGCGTCGCGAATGGATGATATGCAAAGTTTTCCTTTGATTATGCAGCTTCTCATAATGCCTTTGTTTTTTCTTTCCGGCTCGCTTTTCCCGATAAGCCAAATGCCGAAGACTCTTGCGACTATCGCGCAGGTGAATCCGTTATCATACGGAGTTGACGGAATAAGATGGTCTCTTACCGGCAGCGTATTTTTCTCGCCAACATTGGATTTGATAACGTTGTTTTTAATAACCGTCGCCATTGTTTTTGTCGGCGCGCGGCTTTTTCCAAGATCGAAACTTAATTCATCAGAACAAAAATAAAATGAAATTAAAAATAC
>JAGXAA010000025.1 GCA_018971765.1 Patescibacteria group bacterium | reverse complement strand
CTCATACCAAGACAATCTTTTCGCGCAAGAAAAACAGGCGGACTTTCCGCTCGCTATCGATTTCCCGGTATTGTATCTCAAAATAACGACATTGAGAAAACTGCCGATGATTGTTCCGAGGATGAAAACAAAAAACCAAATGAGGAAATCCATACTTTGCATAATAACATTTTGAAAACCGACTAGGAAGCTCAACTTCAAAGTCGGGTAATTTCTAAAACTTTGGAACGACATCGTATACGAAAGGACCAGCGATATCATCTCTGCCGTTAAAGCCGCCTATTGGTGCGGAATTTTTGTCCGCGTCATCGGCTAGCACGCTATTATACAGTTCAAGCGTGGCGCCAAGATGATAATATTGACAATCGGTTGGAGAGGTAACGCAACTCTTGACTAGACCGGAATCAGTGGCGGCTACATAGAGATAATTATTGCCTTGAGGGTCATTGGCCGGCACCGAGCTGTCTGTCGAAAAAGCGGACAGTGAAGTCGGATACGAGCTATTTTCGTCATAATATCTTTCAAGGGCGAGCTGGATAACGCTTATGTCGCCTATTCTTTTTACATCTCTGCCTTTGGCTTTTGAATTATTGATGGAACCGATTACTATCGCGTAAAGAATTCCTATCACGGCGATGACAACCAACAACTCTATGAAAGTAAAACCTTTTTGGGGTTTCAGGTTGCGGGTTTCAGGTGATAGGTTTTTAAGAAGATACATACTTGAAATTATACAGTATCCGCAAATAAAAATAAACAACTTGGGAGTTGAGCTCCCAAGTTATTTTAAAACTATCAAACTGAATAAGCTATTATTAACAAGATGTAGCACCGCCAACCAAATTTGCACTCGTTGATTTTGACTGACCCGTGCTGTCAACACACCAGTAGCTATTGCCACCTTCTGCAGCCTTCAAATTAGCCGAGGCTGCCCACGCAGTAGCTGTATTATTACATACATGGGGGGTGCCACCTCCAGCTGAATCCGCCGCCGTAAGAGCATTTACTACAGTTGTATCTGCACAAACAGTGGCGTAACTATTTGGAGTTGCATTATCGTAAACGATTTCCGCTTGAGGCCTTATGTTAGTCAAGTTCGATTTAACTGCGGCGTTCGCCCCTTTGCTTCTCGCCGAGTTCAGCGACGCTAAGACGACTGACGAAAGAATGCCAATAATGGCGATGACCACCAGAAGTTCGATCAATGTAAAACCTTTTTTTGAATTTTTTAACATTTTGAAATTGATAAATTAATAATTTTAATAATTTTTTTTAAAAACGCTTGCAAAGAGTTCGTCCGCGGTCATTTTAAATGATTCGGGACGAATCGACCTCTTCCCCGCTATGGGTAATTTTCAAGCTTATGAAAGTAAGTATATCAAAAATCTGAAAGTCAAGAAATATCGTCTGGGGATAACCGCAAACTAGGTTATAGTGGCTAGTTTCTAGTGATTAGTAAAAATCAGAAGCCGAACATTTTGTTGCTCTCTTTCTAACCCCTAGCCACTAGGACCTATAACCTAGTTGCCTACATCGCCGAAGAAATATTGTAAATGGGGATGAGGACGGAAGACAGAAGGATGCCGACACCCGCGCCCAGAGTAACAATCATAATCGGCTCAATGAGTCCGACGATCGTATCGACGGAGTTTATCACTTCCCTGCGATAAAAATTGGACAAAGTTTTCAGTATGCTTCCCAACTGCCCCGTTTCTTCTCCTATCTTGATCATCTGTATCAGAATACCCGGAATTTCCGACTGTCTTGCGAGAGAATCGGAGAGAGAACTTCCTCCTTTAACCGATTCCACCGAATTCTCCAGAATTTCCCTGTAAACTTCATTGCCGATGACTTTGGAAGTGAGCTCGAGCCCCCTCAACATTGAAATTCCGCTCGTAAGCATAGTGTTCATATTGTCGGAAAAACGGGAGAGATAAAGTTTTCTGAACAAATCATTGGCAAGCGGAATTGACAGCTTGAATTTGTCAATCGCAAGCCTGCCTTCCCTTGTGCGCCCGTATCTGTAAAAGAAAAAGGAAGAAATGACGAGGAGGATAAGAAGAAACACTCCGTAATTCACCAAGAAATTGCTTATGCCCATAACAACTTTCGTGTAACTCGGTATTTTCTGCCCCGAATCAACGAGGATGGCGCTTATTTTGGGAATGACTGCCGTAAACATAAGAATCATAACCGCAAGGAAAGTGAAAACGATAAATATCGGGTAAACCAAAGCGTTTTTCACTTTTGACGTGATTTCGTACGACCTGTCCAAGTAGTCAGCCAGAAAGAGAAAAGTTTGGTCAAGCTTGCCGGATTCCTCGCCTGAACGAACCATATTGACGTAGAAATCGGAGAAGACTCTGTGATGCTTGTAGAGAGCGTCTGAAATGGAACTGCCGCCTTGGATGTCGGAAGCCACTTCAGCAATCACCTTTCTTAGCGAAGGCTTTTGAATTTGGCTTCCGATAAGCTGGAAAACTCGGAGCGCCGAAACTTGAGCTTCAAACATCGTGGCTATCTGGCGGGAAAGAATGACTATGTCTTTATTTGAGACTTGACTGAAAAAAGAAAATTTCCTCTCAAAGAGCGAACCGCCGTCGGCGTCTTTTATTTGGGAAATGATAAGCCCCCGCTTTTGAAGCGAATTTATGGCTATGTCGATATTTAAGGCTTCAATAGAACCCGCCTTTTCCTCGCCTTTTTCATCTAACGCTTTGTAATTAAATAACATGTTTAGGTTTTAGGTTTTAGGTTTTAGGTTTTAGGTTTTAGGATAAGATTTTTCTTACTATAACCTATAAACTAAAACCTATAACCTTCTTCAAATAAGACTCTCCAGCGCCCTTGAATTGAGAGAGTGCAAATAAGCATTCTCTATGGTTATCTCTCCTCTTCGCGCCAGATCGGCCAAAGATCTGTTCATATCGATCATTCCTTCCTGCGAACTGGTCTCAATGACAGTGTTGATCTCATGAGTCCTTCTTTCTCTGATAAGATTTGACACGGCGTTGTTGTTTATGAGAAGCTCGTGGGCCGGAATCAGCCCTCCGGAAATTCTCGGTATCAACCGTTGCGAAAGAATGCCCATCAAACTTCCGGCAAGCTGGATTCTTATCTGGTCTTGCTGAGCCGCCGGAAAAGAATCTATGATTCGGTCGATAGTCTGCGAAGCGTTGTTGGTGTGAAGCGTGGAAAATACGAGGTGACCGGTTTCAGCCGCCGTGACTGCCGTTGATATGGTTTCAACTTCCCGCATCTCTCCAACGAGGACGACATCGACGTCTTCCCGAAAAACGCTTTTCAAAGCGGTCGGAAAATCTTTGGTGTCAACCCTTATTTCCCTCTGATCTATAATCGACTTTTTTTGTTCGTAAATGTATTCGATAGGGTCCTCAATCGTGATGATGTGCTCGGCGCGGTCTTCGTTAATAACATTGATAAGAGACGCGAGAGTCGTCGTCTTCCCGTGCCCGACCGGCCCCACCACAAGGAAAAATCCCTGCTGCTTTTTAGTGAATGTTTCCAGAATCGGAGGAAGATTGAGCTCCGCCGGAGTGAGGATTTTTTTCGGTATTAGACGGAGAGCGATGCTCACGCTTCCCCGCTGAAAGTAACAGTTTCCCCTGAAGCGAGCGCCTGTCTTCACCTTAGGCGCTCCTCCGTCCCCCGAATAATCATAAGAAAAATCTATCTCTTTATTTTTCAAAAAAAGCTCCTTATTGGCCGAATTCAAAAGCTCTCCCAAAATGCCGTAAGTGTCGTCTTTTGAAAAAATAGGCTTTCGAACCAAAGGAATGAGAAAACCTGAAACCCGTATTGTCGGATGTCTGCCTTCGGACATAAGAAGGTCGGAGCCGCCTTCGTTTATGACAATCATCATGAGATCTTCAAGCTCTCTTTTGTAATCTTTTTCCATTTTAATTATTTTTGACTCTATTATATATATTCATAACTTCTTCCACGACTCCGGAAGGTGTGCTTGTCGCTTTGACTATGTAGCCGTCAACTCCGAGTTTGTTCGCTTGGTCAATGTCGGATCTATCCCCCTGATTGGTCAGCATTATGACGAATGATTTCTCCGCAAGTTTCTCCCGCCTTATCTTTTCCAGAATACCGATGCCGCCAAGCGAAGGCATCACCACGTCAAGCAGAATTATATCGGGCTCAAGACCGCCGCGAAGCTTGTCCAAAGATTCTTCTCCTTTAGTCGCCGAGCTCACTTCAAACCCTTCATTGCTGAATTTCAAAGAATACATATTGATGAGAAACTGGTCATCGTCGACTATCAGCACTTTTTGTTTCTTTTTTTCCATATCCATAAATGACAGTTTAAAAAATTATACTATAGATTGGCAACCTCTTCAAAGGGGATAAGTTTGTTCAACGCTTTAATAATGCCGTCTTCCTTCATAGTGAGCATCCCTTTTTTTCGCAGAACTTTCACGATGGCCGATTCAATGGGGTTCGTAAGAATCAGATTTTCAACATCGCTGTCCATTTTGAAAGCCTCGAAAACGGCGATCCTTCCTCGAGTGCCGCTCGGACACGTCGGAGAAAGCGTTTTCTCATAGACATAATCCGCCGGCGGTATTTCCTTTCTGAATTCTTCCGGCAAATCGCTGAATTGACGCTCGATAAGAGCTTTGACGCTGCCCTGCGCGGATATTTGTTTTCCTGAACCGACGCACAAAAGATTCACGAGCCGTTGAGCCATCGTAAGAATAAGGGTGGGAGCGATAAGATACGGGTCAACCCCCATATCAATGAGCCGAGGTATGACGCCCGTGGAAGTGTTGGTGTGGATGGTTGAAAAAACAAGATGTCCTGTAAGAGCGGCTTGGACGGCAAGTTCCGCCGTCTCTTTGTCTCTTATCTCGCCCACCATTATCACATCGGGGTCTTGGCGAAGAGTCGTTCTCAATCCCGCCGCAAAAGTGTATCCGATATCCGGACGAACTTGAGACTGGCTCACGCCTTCAATATTGTATTCAATGGGATCTTCAAGACTCAAGACATTGAGCTCTTCTCTGTCCATTTCATTGAGCATTGAGTAAAGCGTCGTGGTTTTGCCCGAACCCGTGGGACCGGATATGAGTATAAGTCCGTATGGCTTGGCCAAAGCTTCCCGCACCAATTCCAAATTTCTTTTTGAAAGCCCGAGAGATTCAAGCGGCTGAACGCCTTTTTCTTGGTCAAGAATTCTCATCACGACTTTTTCCCCGAAATAAGCCGGAAAAGTGGACACGCGAAGGTCAATTTTCCTGCCTGATATCTTCGCGCTGAATCTGCCGTCCTGCGGTTTCCGTTTCTCGTCCAACTTCATATTCGACAAAACCTTTATTCTCGCGATAACGGCTTGATGGACGGCGGCGGGAAGGACGAGACTTGTGTTCAGCACTCCGTCAACGCGAAATCTCACTCTTACCCTTTCGCGCATATGTTCTATGTGCACATCGGAAGCGTTTCCGTCCGCGGCGTAACGAAGCACCGTGGCAACAATCTTTGTCACGGGCGCGTCTTCAATAATCTTGGTTTCAGTTTTTTCTTTGGAATCGGAAGATTCGCCTTCATCCTTTATCATCTCGATTTCTTTCAGATCGGAAGAAAGATCCGCTTCCAAATCCGACAGCGCTTTTGTCACTTCGCCGGAAAGTCCTTTGTAAGCTTTGATCACATTGTCAAAATCAATCTTTGAAATCAGAAAAACCTTGAACGGAATATTCAGTTTTGAGGCGATGAAATTCAAAGCGTCTCTCGCTTCAATATTATCCGGATTGACTATGCCAATCTCAAGAACGCCGTCCTTCAAATCTATCGGAACGATATTATAATGAGCGGCCGATTCCTCGGGTATGTATTTGAGAAGAGAAAAAGAGATGTCTTGTTTCTCAAGCTTTCTAGTGGGAATCCTGTAATAATCTCCGTAGGCCGCCAAAATTTCATCATCTTCAATCCCCATCTCGGAAAGGATTTCTTCCGCTCCTTTTCCGGAAGATTCAATCTCTTCTTTTATTTTATCGACATCTTCCGCCTTTATTATATTTTTGTTTGCCAGCGCTTCTAAAATGCTCATTTGCTATAGTGATTATTTGAACCCATCCCGCTAAACCGGCGAATTATTTTCGCTTTAATTTTCAAACCTTGAACCGATCATTATCTTGGGGCCGGACAGATCGTTAAAGACCCTTGCCCGACCTGATGACTGACGCTCCGCCAACCGAAGAAAAAGGATTATTCCTTCCCACCTCCTGCGGAGCTATCTGAACGGTGAAGTCGGTCAAGCTGTTGAAAATCGGATCTTTAAAAAAAGTATCGTCAATAGTCAAAGATTTAAGCTTGAAAAGAGCCGCCATAAGATCTTTGCCGATTGCCGGCTGGCCGTTTTGGTCTTGTTGTTGCGATTCAACCGCCAGATCGCCGTTAGTCGGTTTGTCTTTTTTAAGAAAATAATTGTATCCGACAAAAGCCGCTATGATCAGCAGAATCAGAAGTGTTACTTTATTATTTTTGAACATTTTATTAGTTTGATTGATTATTTTTAATCCAATATGTTTTTATCGTCACTCCGTAATCATAATAGCCCGTGTCAGTCGAATCAAAAGAAACGCCAACAATATCGATAACCCTTAAACTTTTTTGCATGTCCGTTATGAATGATCTGAATCTGTCGTAAGAAGCGTTTATTTTGAATTTAAGAGTGAGCGTGCCGTAAAGATTGTTATCAGGACCGAGCGCTTTGGAACCGCTGACGCCGCTCACATTGCCGTTCAAATTACTGGCTGAATTATTAGAATTATTGCCGTTATCGCCGTCTATTTTTATCTCCCGTATGTTAAGACCGTATTTTGAGGCGATGCCGTTGATGTCGATTATCAGTCTCACATTGTCAATATGATCCGGCAAAAGCTTTTTCAGGCGATCCAAATCGCCACTCGACATATGATTGCTCATATCCACGAGCTTATTTCTCTCGGCTATTAGGTTATTGGAATTAGCCAGCACATCCGCGTACTGCTTCCTCTCGTCCATAAGTTTGAGGATATTTTCGGGAACATTTTCACCTCGGTAATTCGGATTGACGTATCCGTAAAAAATGCCGACGGAAGCTAAAATCAAGAAAATTGGGGCGATTATGTTCATAAGTTTAATTTATTTTACTTTGAATCACGAAACGAAAAAATTTACAGTCTGGT
The DNA here is from genome assembly GCA_018971765.1 of Patescibacteria group bacterium. Lineage (GTDB taxonomy): Bacteria > Patescibacteriota > Minisyncoccia > Phycocordibacterales > GWA1-40-21 > GWA1-40-21. The sequence goes on along the minus strand of JAGXAA010000025.1, from coordinate 5,117 downwards.
TGAGCAAAAACACCTTGAAAAACAGAGAGTTTTTGCGACCCGAGGACTTAAATTTTTTCGTTTCGTGATTCATTATATTTTATTGTTGAATGACGGCGGTGTTCTTATACAGCAAGAGGCTCGGCTCCACTTGCGTCTTGAAATTGAAAACGACATCTCCGGCAGAAGTCAAATCGGTGCCTGATATTAAAGGATTCTTAAAATTTTTATTTTCCGCGAACAAATCCGACTGAAGGGCCACGGCGTTGAAATTCTTTGATTCTCCTTTCATTTCAAGGTCAACCGTGTCTTTGTCTGAAAAAGACAAGGCCATGCTTTTAAAACGGATATTCTTTAGCGTGTTTGATTCCAAATAATCAAATATGGGCATAACCGCGACATGTTTATTCAATATATTTTTTGCGGATTTTATTCTTTTATCCAATACGGAAAGCGCTTCTATGGTTTTGACGTCAAACGCCTCTTCCGCTTTCGTCAGATCTTGTTTGTCTTTTTCAATCTGTGATGATAAATATTTCTGTCCGGCGAAGACAATTCCCGCAAGAACCAAACTTACGATAAAAATAAATATTGAGACGACCATAAACAGACCTATCCCTGCGCCTCTGTTTTTTGCGGAAGACATCACGGGCTTTTTTGGAATGAATGATGTTTGAAATTTTCCATCCATATGTTTTTTGTATTTTAAAAATTGCCGGCTTGCTTAACTAATTACTATTATAAACGGTATTGAATTTGGGAGCAAGAGCGCGGAATGTTTTAGGCAACAGATTGTGAATTTTCAGAAAGAAGGAAGGAATGGCATTTGAAATTTTTATTTTTCTTGACCGCTGCAACCCAGAAACTAGCCACTGGGAAATTCTTTAAACTACTCCATGTCCTGAAGCTTCCTCAAGGCGACGCCGATCGCCACGGAAAATTCCGGACCGGCTGTTTTGAGGACATCGTCAAGAAATGCCGGAAACTCAACCTTGCTGAAAGGATCCGCGACTACGGATTCCACCTGAAAAAATTTCCGGGCATAGTCGCCCAGACCTTTGAGATTGACTCCTCCGCCGGTCAAAACTATCTTGCCCGCGTTTTTATTATACTTCTTTTGATAATTTAATAAAATCCTGCTTGACTCGGAAAATATGTACTCGAGAATCAGAGAGGCGATTTCCGTCAAATTTTTCTCTTTATCTCCGCTCGCGATGCCGTATGTCCTTTTCATTCTCTCGGCCTCCTCAAAACTTATTCCCATGGATTTTGACACGGCCAGCGTGATGTCTTGAGAGCCCTTGTCAATCACGTGTGAGTCCCTCAATATGCCTCGCTCGACGATATAGAGCTTTGTGGAACTTGCCCCCATATCGAAAATCATTTGCGCCTGCAGACTTTGGTCGAGCGAAGATCTGATGTTGCTGAATAATTCAATCTCGAAGAAACTCGACTCCAGAGCCGAAGATTTTATTATCTTCTTGCTCCGTTCTATGGCGTCATTGTGAATGGCGGCCAAAAAAACATTCAGACTTTGGTCTTGCTTTTTCGCTTCGTTGTTTTGAAATTCCGAAAAAGTTTCTTCTTCCTCCGGCACAACCCACCAATTGAGGGCAACTTCGGAAATCGGAACTGGTATGTACTTTCTGGCTTCCAAAGGTATTACCGTTTCAAGCCGTCTTTCAACGGTTTTGGGCAACTTTATAAAAGTGATGAGACTTGAATTGACGGGGATCGACAATCCGCAAGAATTGGTCGTCACATTCGACTCTGCCATAAGATCTCGAAGCGCCTCGGAAATCTTATCGGCATCCAAATTCGTCGACCTTCCGATTTCAAAACCGGCGTAAGGACCAAGCGATATTTCGCCGTAAGTCTCAAGAATCGCCTTCCCTCCCCTATTCTTTACTTGGACCAGCTTTAAGGAAGAAGATCCGATGTCAATTCCGAGCGCGCTTCCACTTTTCTTTGAAAAAAAAGATTTGGCAAAATTTTTAAAAGGATTATCCATAATGTCAGGTTAAATAATATCATAACATAGAATCAAGCGGTAGACGGGCGGCAGGTTTTGGCGGACAACGATTAAATTTGAAATTTTCAATAACTTTAAATTTTAAACGGACTGGCCTATACTTATATTTACCCCAAATTACGAAATGCAAAAATTCATGGTCCGGTTGAGCAAAAACACCTTGATAACATTAAAGAGTTTTTGCGATCGAGGACCTGAATTTTTGCATTTCGTAATTTGGGGCATATTTATGAAAAGCAGCTACAAATTATTCGGCTTTATCCTTGATTTCCTTTTCCCTCGCGCGGAACGAATAATCTCAATCCAAAATATGAGCGCGGACGAACTTGTTTCTAAAATACCGAGGGCGAGAGAAATCGATGACGATGAAAGCAGAGCATTGTTTGATTACCGAAACGAGTTGGCAAAACAAGCGATATGGGAAATTAAATACAGAAAAAATGAAAAACTGCTGTCTGCTTTTTGCGAGCCGTTTTACGAATTCATATTGGACGAGCTCGCCGACAAGGCTATTTTTTCCGATTTCAAAAATCCGATTTTAGTCCCTATTCCCTCCTCCAAAAAACGGTTGAAGGAAAGGGGCTACAATCAGTGCGAGCTGATTGTGAAAGAGCTGGCGCGGATTGACGGCGGGAAAAATTTCACTCCGTCCAAAAATTTTCTGGAGAAAGCCGAAGACTCGCCCAGCCAAACTTCGGTAAAAAACAGAGCGAGAAGATTGCGGAATCTAAAAGGGTGTTTCAAGGTCATCAGTTCGGACGAAGTCGTCGACGCCAACATCATTCTCATAGACGATGTCATCACTACCGGCGCCACGATGTCGGAGGCGAAAAAAACTTTGCTTGATGCCGCCGGCGCCCGCCAAGTCCTGTGTTTCGCATTGGCGCATTAGAAAAAATGTAGCGGATATGTTAAGTTAATGATTATGGAGAGGTGGCAGAGCGGTTGAATGCACCGGTCTTGAAAACCGGAATATCCGAAAGGGTATCGTGAGTTCGAATCTCACCCTCTCCGCTTGAGTCCGCGAAAGCGGAGAGGAGTCCCGATGTTATCGGGACGTGTGAAATTCGAAGCCCGATTGAGCCGAGCTTGGAGCGTCTGCACGAACAAGCGAGCCAATCGGGGTACTGAAACTGTAAGTTTCGAATCTCACCCTCTCCGCAATTTTTCGAAAAGGGTTTCCGAATGCAAAATGGGGTCGGCGCGAAGCGCCGACCCCATGTCGGCTTCCGATTCGGATTTCCAATTTTGGAGGACTAATCGCGCCTCGTCCGCTTCCTTCGGTCGCGGTACAAAACCAAAAAATTTCCTTGCATTTTTCTCGCGTCTCCTCCCCCCACCCCTCCGCCGCGAAGCGGAACAAAAAATGGAAAGGAAATTTTTGGTTTTGCTTCGCCGTCAGCATAAATCTATGTTTATCATAATAATCTAAAATGGTATATTCTACTTTCGACTATATTATGTTAATATCTATATGTCGAAGAAATACCAAGCAAAATATCAAAAACTTACCGCAAAACTCCGTTCCGCTCGCCAAGAGGCAGGTTTAACGCAAGTAGAGGCAGGAAAACTATTGAAGAAACCTCAAGCATATGTTTCCAAGATAGAGCGTGGCGAGCGCGGAGTTGATGCGGTAGAATTGGCAGAGTTTGCGAGGATTTATAAAAAAGACATTAACCACTTTATAAAATAATTTTATGGAAAATAACAAAAATATTCCGTCATATAGTTTGATTGTTCGCATTTCTCCAAATTGGGACAATGTTTACAAAAAAATATGTAAAAAATCTTCGGACGAGGATTTTAAAAATGATCTTCAGGAAAAAATTAAAAATATAGATAAAAATGATTTGTATGGGAGTATTTATGAATTTACGGAATATTTTGATTCCGCTTCTGGTTTGACTACTTTATTTCAAAAAATTGAAAGAAAAAATAAAGAAGTCGTATTCTCCGATACTTGGGAATTTGGCGAAAATGGATGTATATTCAAATCAGACGATAATAGTCTAATTTCTGTTAGCGAATCTGGTATTCAAAAGATGGTATGGGATGATGTAGATAGCTATCTTCCTATGGAATACTTGTTTAATTTTCCAGTCGAACCAATTTTTAATTTTTTAATACATCTAAATAAAAAATTACATAACTATGGTGTAGTTTTCCCCGTCATTAAATGGCCCGACGGTATTGAAAACTTACTTAAAGATGCGGGAATAAAATATAATCATCCGAATAGTTTTGACCCCGTTTCTCCCGACTCAATTATTGACATAGAAAAATTAGCGAAAGACCGAGATTTTTTTAATGAGATGGGTAAACCGATAATAGCAAATGAATATGCTACAAAAATGGGATTTTTTTCTTCTGAAATGATAAAGGAAGCTTCTATAACAATGAAAATTTTTGAACCAAATGAAAACAGCCGATTTCATGAGCATATTCCAACAGATTGGTTGCGGGGTAAGGATAAAAAATAATGGTTCAAATATTGAAAAAAGAAAGACTGCCACTTCAATCGGTTTTATTTTCTTTAACTGAATGTTCCTCGGCGTTAGCCGCATTAGATGAGGTAAATAGACTTCATATCCAAATTCGTGGAATGAATCTTTTGGAAAGAGAAAATCTTGTTTTGCGTCCAGAAATTGTCGTCACTTTAGTTGGTGGAATAAGAGATTGCTTTTGTGTTCGTATCGCAAATCTTTTTGATAAGCGTAAAGACATACACTCTCTTAAAAAATACTATAAAGGCGATGCGATTGATAAATTAGAGAAACATCCCATAATAGTTGCGGCGATTAAGGCACGACATAACAACATCGCTCACATAGGAAAAGCTTATACAAAATGGCCTGACATAGATGCTATTCTCGCCGCAACTGACCTGAAAGATCTGTTGGAGAATATTAGAATTGGTATTTTGATAAATCGTTAGTGGGAGCAATCCCCGCCGTTTTATAATAGACCTGTTGCCATATAGTCTCAAACGAGACGAGATTCTCCCAAAAGGGGAGGAATTACGATGAATATCTCAGATGGTAGTTCCAAAGACCCGAGCAAACTTCCATAACCATATCGTCAAACAATCCGATCTTGTTTCTTAACG